>JAOTXR010000120.1 GCA_029862285.1 Gammaproteobacteria bacterium | reverse complement strand
GGCGGCAAGGATGCCGGGAACAATTTCTCTTTCAACGCGGGTGTAGTTCAATGGGCGAGCCGCGAATAGCGGCGAGCGACCAGCCAGGGATGGCTGGGCAGGTGGTTAGAAAAACTGGATGCGGCGGCAAGGATGCCGGGAACAATTTCTCTTTCAACGCGGGTGTAGTTCAATGGTAGAACTCCTGCTTCCCAAGCAGATAACGTGGGTTCGATTCCCATCACCCGCTCCACTCCAGCCTGGCGCAACTATCGAGATTCCGTGTTGGGAATTCCGCGGCCTACAGGCCGCACAAGCCGCACTGAAACAGGCCAGGGCGGCCCCAGGCAAGCGCCAGAAACAAGCCGTTACGAACTGAGAGATTTCAGACCCACACCGGTGCGCCTATCGGCGGTACAATCTACTGATGACTACAAGCATCGAAGTCACCATTAACGGGCAACATGAAACGCTGGATGACGACGTGACAGCGGAAAAACTCGTGCACTCGATGAGTCTTGGCAGGCAACGGATCGCCGTGGAAATCAATGGGGAGATCGTCCCACGCAGCACTTTTGCCGAGCGCCGAATCGCGCCGGGCGATCGTATCGAAATCGTACGAGCAGTCGGTGGCGGTTAGCGGCGAATCACACCCAGCAGCAGAGGAAGAGCATCAATGAGCACAACCGCAGCCGGATTGAGCGCGGCCATCGACAGAGATGACGACGCACTAAGCATCGCCGGACGCACTTATCGGTCACGACTGCTCGTGGGCACCGGTAAATACCGGGATCTCAACGAGACTCAGGCCGCCATCCAGGCCAGTGGTGCCGAGATTGTTACCGTGGCATTGCGACGTACCAACATCGGCCAGAACCCGGGCGAACCGAACCTGCTCGACGTTATCTCACCGGACAAGTACACGCTGCTGCCCAATACAGCAGGTTGCTATACGGTGGAAGACGCTTTACGCACCTGCCGGCTTGCACGCGAACTGCTCGATGGCCACACACTGGTCAAGTTGGAAGTACTGGGCGACGAGAAGACTCTTTTCCCGGATATTCCGGCTACGCTGCAGGCTGCACAAGTACTGGTCGATGAGGGCTTCGATGTCATGGTGTATACCAATGACGACCCGATAATCGCCAGGCGTTTCGAAGAGATGGGTTGTGTTGCTGTAATGCCATTGGCCGCTCCGATCGGATCCGGTCTGGGTATCCGCAATCCTTACAACATCCTCACCATTGTCGAAAATGCGAACGTGCCGATCCTGGTCGATGCTGGCGTTGGCACGGCATCCGATGCCGCCATTGCGATGGAACTCGGATGCGACGGGGTCTTGATGAACACCGCAATCGCCGGAGCGCGTGACCCGGTATTGATGGCAAGTGCGATGCGTAAAGGCGTCAAAGCCGGACGGGAAGCGTTCCTTGCCGGCCGTATCCCGCGCAAACGTTTTGCATCAGCGTCGTCACCAGTGGACGGCACCTTCTTCTGATTCTTGGTTAGCAAGCACCAGGCCCGTACGGCCCGTACCATCCGCAGTTTTGTCCGTCGTGGTGGGCGACTGACCAGCGCGCAGGAACGCGCGCTTGTCGAGCTCTGGCCCAAATGGGGTATCGACTTTTCTGATAAACCATTGGATTTCAGTGCTATCTATAATCGACAGGCGCCGTGCGTACTGGAAATCGGATTCGGCAATGGTGAGACCCTGGCGAACGACGCAGAGCGCGAGCCGGATAAGAACTTTCTCGGCGTCGAAGTGCATCAGCCAGGCGTTGGCCGCTTGCTGATGGAACTCCAGCGACGCGAAATCGACAACATTCGAATCATCTGTCACGACGTGGTCGAAGTACTCCGGCAGATCACGCCGGCATCGCTGGACGCTGTCAACATCTACTTTCCCGATCCGTGGCCAAAGAAGCGCCATCACAAGAGACGCCTGATACAAATGCAATTCCTGGCGCGTCTCGCGACCACCATGGCGCCGGGGGGACGATTACACATCGCAACCGACTGGGGACCTTATGCTGAGCACATTCATGCGTGCCTGGAAGCCTCACCAGCGTTCGAACCGGCACCTGATTCGAATACTGCGCTACGGGGTGAGACCAGATTTGAGCGTCGTGGCAAGAAACTCGGTCATGACGTCTGGGACTTTGTCTACAAACGCCTACTCGTCGAATAGCTGCGTATCCGGATAGAAGGCTGTCCAGGCAAACCAGTAGAGCTGTATTGATTGCAACGGACGATTTTCATGATCGTAGACGGCCGCGGTCTGATGTGCCGGGTCGAACTCGATCAATACCGACTGCGTCCCGATCATGTCGCGCATTGGTGAAGTGCGCTGTTCCAACCGGCGCAATGGATACGCCTTTTGTTCACTGCCAGCAAATACGCCAAGTACCCATTCTTTACTGGGGAGACGCTTGTCCCGGCTGGCAACGGGAAAATAGATTTTATTGGTGCTGCCGTAGCCTGCGTACGGATTGAAACGATAGTCGATGCCGGGAAAGCCCGTATCAGTCGACAAGACCAGAGTGTCTGGATGATTCTCGCGCCAGTTCTGCCAACTGGTGTGCTGCATTGGCAGCAATGCCAGGGATTCACCTTTTAGCGGACCGTTTATGGCCCGTAGCATGATCTGCGACCACAGCGATTCTGTTTGCCGGTCATAGAGCAGGACATCGCTATTATAGAGCAATCCTGAGACGCCAAATTCCAGCCGCTCACCGTTTAATTGTCCATCAAACGCGGCACCGCTACCGCACAGGGGACACCAGGTAACGACGAGTGGGTGATCGTGGAACTTGTCATTGACGATCTCGTGCCGGTTCAAAATATGAATCGGATAAGCCTTGGCAATCCCCCGGTACTCGATACCGAGCACACGATCCTTGGGCAATAAAAAGTCCGCGGCATCAGCTGCAACAAACCTTGGCGAATCTATCGAGGGTATGCCATCGCGCGGCGGCCCGCCGTGATGCAACTGCTCCGCCGGCACGAGTGGATCATCGATGACAAAACCGTTGATCGATGGGCGTTCGACGCCGCCGGCCGAGATCGCTACAAAAACCCCTAACGGAACCAGAATTCTCCACTGCATGAAGTTAGAGACCGGCCCGCGCGGCAAATTGTTTCAAAATACTCCGATTGCCCGTGGTGGCGGCTTAACCCAGACCAAAAGTCCCGCGAATTCCGTCAGTTACATACTGCACAGCCAGGGCCGCCAGTACCACGCCCAACAAGCGGCTAATTACATCGGCACCACTGCGACCGACCACTCGCATTACAAACGGCGTAGTCAACAGCAATATTAACGCAATCAGAATTACTGAAATCAGCACTGCAAGCATGCCAATAAATGCTGTAACGTCACCACGCACCTCGCCGACCATTAGCAACACAGTTGCCAGCGCGCCAGGGCCGGCAATCAACGGAAACGCCAATGGGAATACCGATATGTCTTCACGATATCGAGCTTCTTCCTGCTCCCGCACAGTAGTTGAACGCAAGCCCGAACTCCTGGCAAACACCATGTCGACCGAAATCAGGAACAGCAATATTCCGCCGCCAATCTTGAAAGCCTCGACACCTATACCGAGCGCGACTAATAAATAATCGCCCGTCAGAGCAAAGGCTATCAGGATTGTTGCGCCCAGCATTGTTGCCTTGAGCGCCATTTTGCGGCGATAGCGCAGGCTGCCGCCGCGCGTCAGCGCGCCAAACATCGGCACCAGGGAAATCGGTTCTATCACCACGAAGAACACGACAAACTGCTTAATGAGCTGTTCAATCATAGTGCTATGCAACAAACATTAAACACAGTTCAGGTTCCATTCGAACGACAGTTGCAGTAAAGAACGTTTGGGTTAAAGTGACTAAGTAAGTGTTGGCAGCCGCACAGGAAGTCTCGGAAGCGGCGCCATGATAACAGTCGATCGATTACCGGGGTAGGCACAATGACTGAGATCATTCCTGTTATCGGTAACTGGTACAAGAAACCAGGCGGTAACCTGTTTGAAGTAGTTGCTTTTGATGAGGACGACTCCACCATCGAAGTACAGCACTATGATGGCACTGTAGAGGAATACGAAGTTGATACCTGGCGCGAGATGCTGCTGATCGAGGCGGAACCACCGGAAGACTGGTCGGGTTCCTTCGATATGGATCGCGAGGATTATGGTGTCGACCGTGACGACGGTGCTGCCAACGGCAATCCACTCGACGAGCTGCTCAACTCCTGAGGCCGCAAGCCATCTGCCCAGACGATGGGCACCTGTCACCTGGCTGGTTCTTCTGCCTCAGAGCGCCACATCAGGAACAACACCAGCAAGATAGCCGGCACGCCAATAGCCGACGCATATACGAAAAACCATACATAACCAAAGCTGTCGACGATCATCCCGGAGAGACCTGAAACGAGCTTGGCCGGCAGTGTCATTAGCGAACTGAATAAGGCGTATTGCGTAGCTGTGTAGGCAATATTGGTCAGGCTGGAGAGATAGGCGATAAACACAGCAATCGCTATACCACCGCTCAAATTGTCGGCACTGATTACCAGGGCAAGCAGCGTGAGGTCAGGTTGCACGGTGGCCATATAGGCAAACAACAGGTTGGTCACTGCAACAAGTACTGCGCCCAGCAGTAACGGGGCGAAAAACCTGAATCGCGCCACCAGCAGTCCGCCGACTGCGGCGCCGGTAATCGTCATAAAAAAACCAAACAGCTTCGCGATACTGGCGATCTCGGTCTTGGTGAACCCGACATCGAGATAAAAAGGATTCGCCATGATCCCCATGGTGATGTCGCTGATGCGGTAAATGCCGATAAAAGCCAGGATCGCCACCGCCATATGACCATGGCGTTTGAAGAAGTCGATAAACGGCCCCGCAATGGCGCCGACAAACCAGCCGACCAGGCGTCGGGGTGTCTCGGGCCAATGTGCGCGTTTGTCCATGAAATCGATGACCCGCCGCTCCAGCATGATGGAGTCGCGATCCTGCGTTACTTCCGGTTCATTGATTATCAAAGTCGTAATCAAACCGACGCCGATCAAAGCTGCCATTGCCAGATACGCCGCATTCCAGGAAACAAAATCGGCGATATAGAGCGCGCCTGCACCACTGACCAGCAGCGCCAGCCGATAACCAAATACGTAACCGGCCGCCATGATGCCCTGCCACTCACGCGGCACCGCCTCGATACGCCAGGCATCGATCGCAACATCCTGGGTTGCCGAGGCGAAAGCGACAAAAACCGCAAGCAGGGCGAACAATGCAAGACTGACGGTGGGATCGGTTACGGCCATCGCCGCCAACCCGGTTATCAGCGCGAGCTGCGCCAAAAACATCCACGAACGCCGCTTGCCCAACAGGCGGTATAGCAACGGAATACGCAGACGGTCGATTAATGGCGCCCAAAAAAACTTAATCGAATAAGTCGTGCCGATCAAACCGAAATATCCAATCGTCGTACGGCTGATCTCTACGTCACGCAGGTAGGCTGATAGGGTGGAGAAAACCAGCAGATAGGGCAGCCCGGCCGAAAAACCGAGGAAAGCGATACCGATCACTCTCGGTTGACTGTACAGCCGTAGCGACTCGACCCAGCTGCGGCTGGCCTGAGCTTCAGCCATCGAAATCGTAGTCAATCGTCAATGGCGCGTGATCCGAAAAACGCTTGCGCCGGTAGATTTGTGCTTTGGTCACCGTAGCGCCTACTCCCGGTGTCGCGACCTGATAATCGATACGCCATCCTACGTTTTTGTCCCACGCGCGGCCACGGTTCGACCACCAGGTGTATTGATCCGGTTGTTGATTGACCTGGCGAAAAGCATCGACAAAACCGGCCGGTCCAAACAACTCATCCATCCATGCCCGCTCCTCGGGCAAAAAACCGGAGTTCTTCTGATTGGAACGCCAGTTTTTCAAATCGATCTGTTTGTGCGCGATATTCCAGTCGCCACAAATAATATACTCGCGGCGCCGGCGTCTGATCTTGCGTAGCAAAGGCATGAACAAGTCAAGAAAACGAAATTTCGACGCCTGACGTTCGTCATGGGACGAACCCGATGGCGCATACAGCGAAACGATGCTTAGTTTGCCAAAGCGAGCCTCGACGTAACGGCCTTCAGTATCGAATTCGCTCCAGTCGGTATCGGTGCCGCGATCAGCCCGGGAAAAACCCTCGATGACACGATCCGGTTCCCTGCGCGAGTAGATTGCTACACCGCTGTAACCGCGGCGTTGGGCCGGATGATAGGCATTGTGAAAACTTCGCGGATGATAGATGCGGTCCTCGATTTGCTCCGGGTTGGCGCGAGTCTCCTGCAAACATACGACATCTGCCTTTTGCCGTGTCATCCAGCTAAAAAAACCTTTGCGCGCGGCTGCACGGATCCCGTTCACATTGACCGTGATTATTCGCACTATTACCAACTACCCTTCGTGGACGTGATGTTAGTTCGTTATGATACCGGGATGAACGACCACGATGGCTACCAGCGCGAATTCCTTGAACTCGCCATCCAACTTGGCGCCTTGAAATTTGGCAGCTACACGCTCAAGTCCGGGCGCGAGAGCCCGTATTTCTTCAACGCCGGCGTATTTAACACCGGTAGCGCCATAGCGGCACTGGGTCGCTTTTATGCACAGACTATCGTCGCCACCGATCTGCAATTCGACATGCTCTTTGGGCCGGCGTACAAGGGTATCC
>JAOTXR010000119.1 GCA_029862285.1 Gammaproteobacteria bacterium | reverse complement strand
CGTCGCAGAAAACTGGACATCGACAGCGCCGCCGTCGTTGAAGTACTCGAGCAGATCATGATTGCCGTCTGCCAGCGCATTCTGCTGGAATGCATCGCGCGCTGCAGCGGCAGCCTGGGTCGTGTCACCGGATATATCGATTTCCTTCGCACCGCTCAGCGCGGCCGCATCGACCGAATTTTGCAGCCGCGTTTTGCTGAGGATAACGTGGCCGACATCGAATGCGAGCGCACCCGCGCCCAGCAATGCTACCGCACCGATAGCGACAATAACGACGATAATGCCGTCCTGTCTCTTTGGTGGATTCCTGAACTGTCGCGTTATACCTGTCATTGTCTGCTCTCCGTGTGGAGTTTACCTACCGATATTCAGGTCTATGTCTCTGTTAGTCTGATCCGCTTTGGTCACGTTCTTGTTGTGGGCATCGAGCACGTTCTCGGCTTTCGATCCGTCATAACCGAGCACCGGATCCGGGTCCGGATTGGCTGCCGTTTCCGGATCGGCAATCTGGTTATAGATCATGCTACGTACCGAATCGCCATAGGTGTCTTCCAATCGTGAGCTATGGGTTGCACAGCCAACGAATGACATTGCCGATGCCAGGATCATTATTGTTTTGTAATTCATTTTTATGGCCCTCAGTGAATCGAATGGCCGAAATTGCCTTCGGCGCCGCTGGTCTGCGTGGTAACTTTTTCGGGGAGCGCTTCGGTCTCGGCCTCCTGGCTACGCCCCTCCATGCGACCCATCAGGTAGAACTCGGTGTCGCTTGGTTCGATGAAGTTGTCGGTTGGCAACTGGATCTGGTTCGGCGGCAGTGGCTTTGCCAGGTGTGGTGTGACCAGGATAACCAGCTCGGTTTCACCCTTGATGAATTCCTGGCTGCGGAACAGGTGACCGATCACGGGAAGATCGCCCAATCCAGGGAACTTGCTGACTACCTCACGCAGGTCTTCGTTGATCAGTCCTGCGATACCGATCGTTTGGCCGTTTGCCAGTTCGACCGTCGTACTGGCGCTACGTTTGCTGAGTGCCGGAATAAAGAAACCCTGCGAGACCAGGCTCGGCTGGAAGGTCACGGCATCTGCGCTGACCAGATCGCTGACGCTGACGCTGAGTTGCAGATTGATCTGGTTTTCGTCTACGACAATCGGAAGAAACTTCACGCCGACACCAAATTCCTTGAACATAATTGTGATGGTGTCGAGTCCCTGCGGTACCGGTATGGGGAATTCTCCGCCCGAGAGGAACTCGGCCTCTTTGCCTGATTGCGTAGTCAGGGTTGGCTCGGCCAATATCTTGGCCAATCCCTGTTCTTTGGCAGCATCCAGCATCGTATTGAACAGAAAATTATCGGTGAGAAAGCTGGCAAAAAAACCGGTGTCGCTGATCGTTAAGTCATTTGGCTGGAATTCATCGATGACCGGACCGATGATTGAGTCTTCACCGGAAGCGTCGCCAAAAACCGGCACTCGCAAGTCGCCCGGGTCGAACCTCGCATCCGGGAAAGTCCCGCCGCCATTTACTGCGCCGTAATTCCAGCGGCCACTGCTGCCGTTGTCGATCGCGTTGAAGTTCATTTTGAAACTCTTGAGCATCGTACGGGAAATTTCCGCAACCTTGACCTCCAGCATGACCTGGTGATTGCCTGCCACGGTCATCATATTGATTACTTCCCCGGCAACCTGGTCGTCGCCACCGGCCGGCGCCTGTTCGAAGGTTTGTTTTTGCTTCGCCGTCGCAATCTGCTGCAGGAAACTCTGGCCAATCCGCAGCGCAGATTGCATGGTGTCCAGGTTCGAAACCTGGCCGCTGAGTACCAGCGAACGCAATGCGCTACGCACTTCGATGGGCTCGCCGGGCAGTAAATCGTGCAGCAGTTTTTTGAGCCCTTCCAGGTCATGTGTGACTTCGACGTTGATCGCGCGGATCAGCTGATCTTTGCTATCCCATAACAACACGTTGGTGGTACCAATGTCCTTGCCCAGGACGTATAGCTGGCTCGATCGGAGGATCAGTATGTCGGCAATGTCAGGACTACCAACGGACACTCGTCGTGCCGGGCGGTCGAGCTGAAGTACTCGCGACTTGAATACCGAGAGGCGAACGACCTCACCGTTACCGCTTTGGAAATCCGTCAATTCGTCACCGGTAGCCACGTGGGTCATTAGGCTCAGTAGCAGCAATGAGAAGACCAGGCGTAATTTATTCATTTTCATGTTCATTTTCTTATTCTCTTCAATAGTGCTCAGCGGCAGATGGCAATTACTGCGACTGCTTCACGGTGGAAACGCTCGTGCCACGTATTATCGTCACTTTTTGGCTAACGGGACGTGGGCGTGGTTTGACGGCCGCGACTTTCACGGCTTCCGCAACTGGCGCCGGAGCGGGTTCGAGTTCCGGTTCCTGATACTGGCCCTTGTCGAGCGGATTGCGCAGAGTCAGCTGGATCTTGCCTTCCTGCCGTGCCTTGACCAGATCGATGGCCTGTTCCGGCAGCATCTCGAGCGTCACCGCACGGACGATAATCGGTTCGTTCTTGTCGGTGGAAGTGGTCTGATCCACTGCGAGGACTTTGAGGTCGCTCAGAATAATATCGGCGACCGCACGTGTCTTGACCTTGCGGCTGGCGACGACATCGACGCGGTTGCCAGGCAGCAGGAAGCCGGCGACACCGACCACATCGTCTACGCGTACTGTAACCGCCCGCATGTTGGGGCTGACTATGGCCGACAATGTACTACCGCTGAGGTGTTCGGCAAAACGGTTTTCCAGCAAAATTTCACCGCGCATGACTGTCACTGTTGCGACCCGGCCCTCAATTTCCGCCGGGTCTTCGATGCTTCCTTCCGGTGCAGAGCCTGCGGGCATCTCGATCATCCGCAGATGCTGCGTTTCGACCTTGGCGCCGTACGGGATCTCCATGGCGGCGACAATGATATTATCGGAATTCACATTGGCTTCTGCATTTGAAAGCATCCGCAACGTGACCCAGTTATTGGCGACCCAGGCCGCACCGACTCCCATTAGTAATGAGAAGATCAGAAGTAAAATTCCTCTACGTATGGCCATGATCCTTACCTCTCTAGGCTTTGGCGCAAGGTTTGTCCGTCACCGAGGTGTCCAGACTTACAAAATAGTTTTTCCAGGCCCAACGCAAGCGCTCCTTTGTGACTTCGCCCGGTTCTCCGACATAGCCGGCGTGGTCCAATGCCATGCGCAGCAGGTCGCGGGGATGACAAGGGAGCAATGGTGTGTTGTTGGCCCGATGCAGTTCTTCAATGGTGAACCGGGCGATCTCCGGATCGTATGGGATCTGGAATTCGTCGCAGTTCTGACGCCAGATGCGGGTGTAGTCTTCCGGTGTCAAATAGCCAAAATAAATCTTGTGGCCGATACGACGCAGAAAGGCCTCATCGGCCAGATCCAGTGGATTCAAATTGGTCGAAAAGATCAAAATTACATCGAATGGCACTGAGAAATGCATGCCGCTGCCGACGTGCAAATAATCCCGGGCTTCCTCCAGCGGGACGATCCAGCGGTTTAGCAAATCTTCCGGAGCGACGCGTTGGCGACCCATGTCGTCGATAATCAATATGCCGTTGTTAGCCCGCATTTGTAATGGGGCCCGGTAGATTTTATGCGACGGGTCGTAGTTCACTTCGAGCATGTCGATCGTGAGTTCGCCGCCAACGATGGCGACAGGTCGTTTGCAGTGTGCGAACCGTTGGTCGTGACCGCGGTTGAGTGCGAGCGACGATACGTCTTCGACCGGCGCTGCGGGCTTGTGCAGAACCGCGTCGTATAACTCGATGATCATCTCACCAACCGCAATGGCATACGGAATGAGAATCGAATCGCCAAGTAACCTGGACAATTGCTGCGTGATATAGGTTTTTCCGGTACCGGCTGGGCCGTAAATGAATATCGCACGGCCGGAATTCATGGCCGATCCAAGCTGGTCGAGCAGTTCTGGCGGTAGCACCACCTTGTCGAAGGCGGCGTTCATGCCCACACGGTCGGTCACATCGGCGTGCACCGTCTGCGCCCGGGCGATTTCGCAATATTGCTCGATCGGCACTGGTGCCGGCCCGACATAGCCACTACGCATCAGTGCATCCAGGGCCACTACCCGGCCTTTGTCGGTCAGCCCGAATCGGTGCGTCGATTCCGTGCTCGAGCGAATTTCTATCCGGGCCTCACGCCGCAGGAACGTAAGCTGCTCTTCCAGGATGGTGGCGGGCAACCTGATGCGATCTCGCAGATCGGACATCGACAGCACGCCCCCTTCGTAAAGATGCTTGACGATAAGTTCGATAACCATGGTGTCCGTCAGACCGGTTTCTGCCAGGCACGTCGGTTGTGGGGCCAGGTCGGACTTCCCGGTCACCAATTGTCGATCGGTCGCAAAAATGTCAGAGGAGGCAATCGACATTGTCAGCCTCCCGTGTTAGCTGCGCTTGCGACTGTCGGCAGCCACAGAGCAGTCATGGCGCCGACGGCGATCGCCGCGGCGTAGGGAAAATGCGCCGGGCGGCTGCCGGGCAGCGACGGTCGCAACCGTGCAGGAAGCAGTCTGCGCAGCGTCGTGAGCGCGGTGAGACCGGGTGCCGATTGCATGATGAGCCAGACGCCCAGTACCGATAGTGCGAGAACCAGTCCCGCTGTCAGGGTAACTGCAACGGCCAGCAAGGTTGCGGTCGGACCGAGAAATGCGCCGGTCATCGCCATCAGTTTGACGTCGCCTGCACCCATCCCGCCCAGCAGATAAAAAGGCAACAAGAGCAGGCCGCCAAGCAGCAGACCGCCCAATGCAGAAAGGAAACCGGTGTGACCACCGGCGAGACCACCGATTCCCAGCGCCAGTACGATTCCCCATACGACAACGGCATTGGGAATCCGGTGCTCTATCAGATCATCGCAGGTTGCGATGGTCAGTAGCAGCAACAGTAACGGCGTAGAAAAAAGATACGTGTTACCCAGTTCGGCCACAGTCTGTCCCGGAAATAGTTGTTCAGTTGATGAAGAGCCCACCGGGCTACACAAGGTAGCCCGGGAGGACGCTTCTTCTAACGCTTGGTGAGCGCGCCTTAGGCTGCGTTGACGCCTGTCAAAGCAGTTACTAACGTGCCGATTACCCGGGCAACCTGCGTACCGAGATTGGTGAAAGCCAGAATAGCCGCAGCTCCGACCAAACCACCGGCGATTGCGTACTCGACGGTTGTCAGGCCCTTTTCGTCGCGCAGGAACGCGAGCATTTTTTTATTGATATTAGCCATGAGAATCCTCCTGGTGCGTGTTAACGCATTTGTACAAATTTCGATCCCGGCATGCCGGGGCTACGTTCCATGTAATTAGCAGAAACCCAAGGATTTCTTAACCATTCCTTACAGCGACAAGGATATGAAATGGAAAAGGCACACCGTTAGAAAAATCTTGCCAAACCCAAGGACTATCTTGCTGCAAAGCACATTCTGGGATTTTCTTGCAGTATTATGACCAAGTGATTGATTGCATTGGCGCTTATGTAACGATTGACTGATTTTTTTTCGGGCATTATGACCAATCGGAACCACAGAGAATTCAATGGTTGGGATAATCTTGCGGTCTGGCTAATAACCATACAGTACTGGCTCCTTAATAAGGAGTAGCTGCTTCAATAAATACAAGAGTCAAAAATATGGCCGAGCGAACGCTACTCTGGGTGGATCTCACTCTGCGCAGGATCGATGACCCAACGGTCAGTCGTTTCGAAGAGTTTTTCGTAATCCGTCGTGCTGACGGGTCGCATGTCGATGCGGCTAACGGACGCCCCGATGCCTTGTGCTTCGATTTTGATTATCCCGACCGGCAGGGACTAAAACTCCTCGAAGAAACGAAACGCCAGCACCCCTCGATACCGCTTCTGATGCTGACCTTACAGCACTCGGAGGAACTCGCGGTCTGGGCATTCAGGGCCCGGGTCTGGGACTATTTTTCGAAGCCTGTGTCGCGGCAAGACATTCGACGATGCCATGACTCGTTGTGCCGGATGGATCGGGACAGTACTCCGAGGCAATCTGTGCGACAAATCCCGCCAATTCCGACCGGGACTCGATCGCGG
The DNA here is from genome assembly GCA_029862285.1 of Gammaproteobacteria bacterium. Taxonomy (GTDB): domain Bacteria; phylum Pseudomonadota; class Gammaproteobacteria; order Steroidobacterales; family JABDKV01; genus JABDJB01. The sequence continues at coordinate 690 of JAOTXR010000119.1, read as the reverse complement.
CAGGACGCCAGCAACCATGCAAACCTGCAAGTGGCTGTAGCCTATGTGCGGTCGAATTATGCGGACAAGATCAGCCAGGCTCAGGTAGCCAAGTTATGCGGGATGAGCACATTCCGTTTCAGTCGTCATTTTCATGCGGAATTCGGACTGACATTCCAGGATTACCTGTCAAAGTTCCGTATCGCCAGGGCTGAAGAGTTGCTGAAGAACCCGGAGATTGGGGTTAGCGATGTTGCCTACGCTGTCGGTTACCGCGATGTGTCCTATTTTGGGCGCGTGTTCCGCAAGCAGAAACAGATGAGTCCAACGCAGTGGCGCCAGCAGCAATTCGCCACTACGGATACGGGAGTCTACTTGCAGCCGCCAAGCCCGATTTTGGACTAAGCGCAGCAGATAGGCGCTGGCTCAATCCGCCCCAGTTTATCCACCGGGCATTTCTTTTATGTAAACGTCCTGTTTGGTATAGGGAATCTCAATACCAGCAGTCCTGAACGCGTTGTATACTGCCATGTAGAGTTCGTGCTTTACACGGCCGCGATCTTCGGGCTGTTTAATCCAGCACAGCAATTCAAAATCGAGACTGGACGGACCGAACGCACGCATCCGGACCCGGGCACGCGGATTGCGGCATACCTCCTGTTTCGAATCGGCCACTTGCATCAGGATGTCGCAGACTTTTTCGACGTCTGT
>JAOTXR010000118.1 GCA_029862285.1 Gammaproteobacteria bacterium | reverse complement strand
CCCGCAAAATCCCCGCAAGGGCATTTCGAGAGAAACTCAAAAACGACGTAAGTTTTTGAATTAGATGGTGGCCAGGGGCGGAATCGAACCACCGACACGCGGATTTTCAGTCCGCTGCTCTACCAACTGAGCTACCTGGCCAATCTTGAACTAACTGAATCTGCTTAACTTCTTTGTCGGACTGAAAATCGGATTTTCTGTCCGCTGTCTACCTTGCCGCTGCGCGGCCCCGCTACCTGGCCTCAAACTTGCCGCTTCGCGGCCCCGCTACCTGGCCTTAACCAACGCGGATTTTCAGTCCTTGCCTGCGTTGTCGCTGCGCGACCCCGCTACCTGGCCTTTGTTGGCCGTGCGGGAGCTGGGTATTAAACCGAGAGGCGTAACCCTACGTCAAGCCAATGGCAATGGCGCTCCCTGTGGGTATGGCAATTCGTGGTCATCGCTTCTATCGTTAGGGTAATACCCTGAGCCATTGCCGGATGATGCCGGCTGGCCGGGGACGATCCTGAGGCTGGAGCACCCCCATGGGCAAATCACTAAACGCGCTCGATCTGGCTTTTTTTGGCCTGGAAACCCAAAGAACGCCTGTCAATGTGGCGGCATTACAGATCTTTGAAATTCCGTCCGGGTATCGAGGCAACTTTGTACGCGATCTGCTGAATAGTCTGGCCGAGTCCACGCCGGGCCCGCCGTTCAACCAAAAGCTGGGCAGACTCGCCGGCGTTCCGCTGCCGCAGTGGGTAACCGACGAGCATTTCGATCTGGACTACCACGTGCGTCATTCGGCTTTACCGGAGCCCGGCGAAATGTCGGATCTGCTCAGACTGGTTTCGCGTCTGCATGCGCTGGTGATGGATCGTGAGCGGCCACTGTGGGAATTTCATGTCATTGAAGGTTTGCGCAATAACCGATTCGCCATTTACATGAAAATGCATCATGCCGCGATCGATGGCATGGGTGGCGTGGCTTTGCTCGAAGCGTGCATGAGTAAAACACCGGATGGCAAGGTGTGCGCCCCCTGGCACGGAATGCCGGAGAAAAAAACGCCTGATGACAGCAAGACCAGGGGACCGGCCGAAACGCTGTCGCGCAGCACCCGTGGCCTTTTGCACCAGATAAAAATCATGCCCGATGTCGGCAAGCTCTTTGCTTCGCACGGCCTCAAGGCGCTTGGCTTGAAGACTGCCGAGGCACCGGTGCTATTTACTGCGCCCAAGACGTTATTTAACGGCCCGGTTTCCGGAGCAAGACGATTTGCGGTCAAGTCGATTTCGTTGTCAGCGATCAAGCAGCTGGCCAAAGACGCCGGGGCGACAGTCAACGATATTATCCTGGCAATTTGCAGTGGCGCTCTGCGACGTTATCTTCTGGACAAGGACGAGCTGCCGGAAAAACCGTTGATTGCCAATATCCCGGTTTCAATCCAGCAGATCAATCGCAGCGGTAACCAGATAACCTACGTTATTGCTAATCTTGCCACCGACCAGCGTATGCCGATGCGACGTCTGGCCACGATCCACGATTCGACCATGCATGCCAAGGCAGAGGTGACCGAAGTGTCGCCGTCTGCCGCGACAACTTTTGCGGTAATGGCGCAGGGTCTGGTGGCGGTTATGAATCGCTTTCGTATCGCCAGTCTGTTGCCACCGCCTGCCAATGTGGTGATCTCGAATGTACCGGGACCGAGAACGCCATTGTATTACGCTGGTGCACGCATGCTGGCGAACTACCCGCTTTCGGTGCTCGTCGACGGACAGGCGCTGAACATCACCGTTGTCAGTTATTGCGATTCGGTGGACTTCGGTCTCATGGCGTGTCGCGATACCGTACCGGATCTCGAATGCATCGCGGCGTACCTGGGTGATGCATTTGAAGAGCTGACTAAAGCAGTCGGGCGAAGGGTCCGCACTGCACGTTTCGCGGCCGACCGTTCTTCCGATGGCGAAGCGCCAATCGCAAAAGGCGTCTGAGGATTATGGGGACAGTCTGGTTGCCTGGCCGCAGCCCGGTTAATTAATAGCCCCCTGTCTCCCCTTAATTGATGCCGAGGGTGGCGAGGATACCGCGGGCGGCCTCGCGGCCTTCGAACACGGCGGTGACGACCAGATCAGCCCCGCGCACCATGTCGCCGCCGGCGAAAACTTTCGGGTTGCTGGTGCGAAATGGGGTGGCCGGGTCTTTGGAGACGTCGACGCGCCCGTCGGGCAATAACTCGATGCCATAGTCGGCCAGCCACGGGGCCGGGCTGGGCCGGAAACCGAAAGCGATAATAACGGCGTCGGCGCGGATGATTTCTTCGGTGCCTGCAACATTCTCGGTTAGCGGTCGGCCACGGGCATCGGGTGCGCCGAGTCGGGTGCGCACCAGTTCCACGCCTTCGATCTCGTCGCCTTTACCGAGGATTGCCAGTGGCTGGCGATTGAACAGGAATTCACAGCCTTCGTCACGGCTGGCCCGGTAGTCGCGTTTGGAGCCATTCATGCTGTCTTCGTCGCGACGATAAGTGCAGGTCACACTCGCCGCGTTCTGGCGGATCGCGGTACGGTTGCAGTCCATCGCGGTATCGCCGCCGCCGAGCACGACGACATGCTTACCACGCATGTCAATGAAGTGCTCAAGTGCGTCGGGTAATACCAGCTCGCGATTGATGTTGCCAATCAAATACGGCAACGCCTGGTAGACACCGGGCAGATTACTGCCGGGCAGATCACCGGTTACCGCGGTGTAGGCACCTGTTCCCAGGAACACGGCATCGTAACGTTGCAGCAGCTCGTCGAAACCGATGTCGCGGCCGACTTCGGTGTTGAGTTTAAACTCCACACCCATCTCGACCATGATACTGCGGCGGGTTTCGACCACCTGTTTTTCCAGTTTGAATGGCGGAATACCAAAGGTGAGCAGACCGCCGATCAAAGGGTACCTGTCGTAGACGACGGGTTTGACACCGTTGCGTACCAGGATATCCGCGGCCCCTAAACCAGCCGGGCCGGCACCGACTATGGCTACTTTCTTACCGGTGTCGACGATACCGGACATGTCGGGCCGCCAGCCCTGTCGCAACGCTTCATCGGTGATGTATTTTTCGATGTTGCCGATGCTGACCGCGCCGAGACCATCGTTCAAGGTGCAGGCACCCTCGCACAATCGATCCTGCGGGCAAATGCGGCCACACACTTCGGGCAACGAATTGGTCTGATGCGACAATTCGGCCGCCTCGAACAGGTTACCTTCGCGAATCAGGTCGAGCCATGCCGGAATGTAATTGTGTACCGGGCACTTCCATTCGCAAAACGGCACGCCGCAATCGATACACCGTGCGGCCTGTTGTTCTGCTTCGTGTTGCTGGTACTGGCCGTAGATTTCACGAAAATCGCGAATGCGCGCCGCAACCGGTGTCTTCTCCGGATCGGCACGCGGTACTTCGAGAAACTGCAGTGGGTGTTCTTTCATTCAGGCGGCCCGCCGCAGTGAATCCATCAGGCTGTCGATGTCATTGGCCTTTGGTTTGACTACCCAGAAATGACTGAGAACCGTACGGAAGTCGTCCAGAATCTCCCGTGCCCAGATACTGCCGGTCTCTTCCACATGACGTTCGATCAACCCACGCAGATGATGCAGATGCGCTTCCATGCTCTCCGGCGTAATACGGTTGATGTCGACCAGTTCGTGGTTACAACGGTCGACGAAATCGTGTCGCTCGTCGAGGACGTAAGCAAAACCACCGGTCATACCGGCACCGAAGTTAACGCCGGTTTTGCCCAGCACCACCACCACGCCCCCGGTCATGTACTCGCAACAGTGGTCACCGGCGCCCTCGACAACGGCAATCGCACCGGAATTACGCACGCCAAAGCGTTCGCCGGCCCGGCCGGCAGCATAGAACTCGCCACCGGTTGCGCCATAAAGACAGGTGTTGCCGATGATCACGGTATCGCGGGCAACGAATTCTGAGTTACGCGGCGGCGCTAACACCAGTTTTCCCGATGTCATGCCCTTACCGACATAGTCGTTGGCATCGCCTTCGAGATAAATATGCAGGCCACCGGAATTCCAGGCACCCAGGCTCTGGCCGGCTGAGCCGGTCAGTCGCAACACGATCGGGTCACTATCGAGTCCGTAATTGCCATGACGCCGGGCGATCTCGCCCGACAGGCGTGCGCCGATCGAGCGGTGGTAGTTATTGACCTGGTATTCAAAGGTACCGCCGGATCTGTTTTCGATTGCATCCAGGGTGTCGGCAAGCATTTGCTCGGCAAGTTCGCCCTGGTCGAAGGGATCGTTGGACGGCTCAATGCAGACATGGGTATTGCCGTCGTCAATACCCTCACCGCTCAGTATCGGGCTGAGATCAAGATGACGCTGCCGGTCGGTACTACCGGGCTGCACTTCGAGCAGGTCGGTGCGTCCAACCAGGTCTTCGAGTTTGCGCACACCCAGCGCGGCCATGATCTCGCGTACTTCGCCGGCGACCAATTGAAAATAGTTAACCGCCATTTCCGGCAGACCGATGAAATGTTTTTTCCGCAAAACTTTGTTTTGCGTGGCGACACCAGTGGCGCAATTGTTCAGGTGACAAATGCGCAGGTACTTGCACCCGAGCGCTACCAGCGGCGCGGTGCCAAAACCAAAACTCTCTGCGCCCAGCATGGCTGCCTTGACGACATCGAGACCTGTTTTTAACCCGCCATCGGTCTGCACCCGTACTTTGCCACGCAGGTCGTGTCGCCTGAGTGTCTGGTGGGTTTCGGCCAGACCGATTTCCCAGGGGCTGCCGGCATATTTCACTGAAGTAAGCGGGCTGGCGCCGGTACCGCCATCGTGACCGGAAATGGTAATCAGGTCTGCGTAGCACTTGGCCACGCCAGCGGCGATCGTACCCACACCGGGTTCGGCAACCAGTTTTACCGAGACCAGTGCATCGGGATTGACCTGTTTGAGATCGAAAATGAGCTGCGCGAGATCCTCGATGGAATAAATATCGTGATGTGGCGGTGGCGAGATCAGCCCGATCCCGGGCCGGGCAAAACGCAATCGCGCAATGGTCTTGTCGACTTTGTGACCGGGCAGCTGACCGCCCTCGCCCGGTTTGGCGCCCTGTGCCATCTTGATCTGAATTACTTCGGCGTTGACCAGGTACTCCGGTGTAACGCCAAAACGTCCGGAGGCGACCTGTTTGATCTTCGACATCCTCTCGGTGCCATGCCGGGCGGGATCTTCGCCGCCTTCACCGGAATTGGAACGCGCGCCAATGCGGTTCATTGCGATTGCCAGCGCTTCGTGGGCTTCGGGCGAAAGTGCGCCCAGCGACATGCCGGCGCAATCAAACCGCGCCGTGATGTCTTCGACCGGTTCGACTTCGTCCAGCGGTACCGGTTCGTTGTCGTAACGCAGATGCATCAGGTCGCGCAGCGTCGAATCGGGACGCTCGTTGACGATCCGGGAAAACTCGTCGTAGGCCGTCTTGTCGCCGGTGCGTGCGGCCGCCTGTAACGTGCCGATTACCTCGGCGTTGTACATATGGTATTCGCCGCCATAGACGTATTTGAGCTGGCCGCCGTGTTCTATTTTTTTGCTTACATTCCAGGCGCGCCGGACGAACTCGCGCTGGTCATTGGCCAGGTCGGAAAAGTCGGCGCCCTGCAGGCGGCTGACCGTTCCCGGGAAACAGCGTTCGACGACACTGTCGTGCAAACCCACTATTTCGAATAACTGTGCACCCCGATAACTGGCAATCGTCGAGATACCCATTTTCGACATGATCTTGAGCAAGCCTTTGCGAATTCCGCGGCGGTAACTGCGACCCAGCTGGGTTTCCCAGTAGTCGGCCTGGATCTCACCGGTGCGGGTCATGTCATACAGCACCTGATAGGCCAGGTACGGATAAACCGCCGTCGCGCCATAACCGATCAGACAGGCGAAATGATGCGGATCGCGCGCCGTGCCGGTCTCGACAATGATATTGCACTTGCAACGCAAACCGGTTTGCACCAGGCGGTGATGCACCGCGCCGGTTGCGAGCAAGGCATGTACCGGAACTTTACCCGGCCCGATGTTGCGATCGCTGAGCAACAGCACCTGCCTGCCATCGTTTGCCGCTGCTTCGGCCTGGGCGCAGATATCATCCAGCGCCTGCTCCAGTGGCATGTCTTCGGCTACATTCAAATCGATCACTGCGTGACGGATATCCAGCGTCGTAGCCGAGAGTATCTGCAGTAGCTTGCGTTGCGCGAGCACCGGTGAATTCATGACGATCTGCCAGGCGTGCTCGGGTCCCGGCTGGAAAATATTGCACTCGCGGCCGATCTGCGTCTGCAACGACATGACGATGCTTTCGCGCAACGGGTCGATCGGCGGATTGGTTACCTGGGCGAACTGCTGGCGGAAATAGTCATACAGTGATCGTACCCGGGCGGACATCACCGCAATCGGTGTGTCATCACCCATCGATCCCACCGCTTCGCGTGCGGTCTCGGCCAGTACCCGGATAACTTCGTTGCGTTCCTCGTAGGAGACGCCAAACATCTTCTGGTACTGCGCCAGCACATCGGCTTCGACGGGCTTGTTGACCAGGTTGCGATCGTAGAGATCCGATTCGAGATAGCGCACGCCTTCCTTGAGCCAGTGTTTATAAGGTGCGCGTGCCTTGAGGATGTTGTCGATGTCCTCATCGTGCAGCAACTCGCCGGTAGCGAGATCCACCGCCAGCATTTCACCCGGGCCCAGTTTGCCCTTGGCGACTATGTCCTCCGGCGGACAGGCGTAAACACCGGTCTCGGAGGCGATAGTAATGATTCGATCCCGGGT
>JAOTXR010000117.1 GCA_029862285.1 Gammaproteobacteria bacterium | reverse complement strand
AAAGATCAGCAATGCTGGGCCGGTGCAGCTCGCCCAGGCTGGCCAGTCGTTGCCGGGCAATGCCCTCATACAGGAACAGCTTCTTGCCCAGAACTTCGCGCTCGTGAATGGCACCCAAAGCGCGCGCTTTTTCGGATTGATCGGGTGTGACCAGCAACTCGACGTACTTGTCAGCGATATCCTCCATAGTCTCGTTCAGCACGATACGACCGTCATTGATAAACAGCAGGTCGGTCAAAATATTTTCAACCTCCTCGACCTGGTGTGTAGTTACGATGATGGTCTTTTTCTCGTCGAAATAATCGTTCAGCAAGGTTTCATAGAAATTCTTGCGATACAGAATATCCAAGCCAAGTGTGGGCTCATCGAGGATCAGCAGTTGCACATCGATGGCCATCACGATCGCGAGGTGTAGCTGGGCAACCATGCCCTTGGACAAGGTACGCACCCTCTGGTCGTGGCTGATATCGGTCTTTGCAAGAAAAGCCTCGGCGCGCTGGCGACTGAAACGCGGGTGCACACCTTCGACAAAATCCAGCGCCTGACGCACGCGCAGCCAACGCGGCAGTATTGCGACATCGGCGATGAAACAGACTTTTTTCATAAGTTCGGCACGTTCACGATAGGGATCGTGACCGAGCACGTCTAAGTCACCTTCGAAGCGGGTCAATCCGAGCAGGGCCTTTAGTGCCGTGGTCTTGCCGGCACCATTGGGACCGATCAACCCGACGATCCGCCCAGGTTCGATTGTGAAATCAACGCCGGCAAGCGCATTTACATCGCCAAAGCGCTTGCGCAGACCGCGCGCGGTTACGATCGCGTTCAACGCTCTTCTCCATTCAGTTTCTTGAGTAGCTCGCTGACTCTCAGTCCGAGCCGTTTGATGCGGGCGACAACCTGTGGCCATTCTTCATCGAGAAAGCGGTTGCGTTCGTCATGTAGCAACGCTTTCTGCGTACCTTCCTTTACGAACATGCCGCGCCCGCGTTTTTTCTCAACGAGATCCTCATCGACCAGTTCCTGATATCCCTTCATCACCGTCAACGGGTTTAGCTGGTACTCGGCAGCAACCTGACGTACCGAAGGCAAGGCATCGCCGTCTACAATGACCCCTTCGAGAATCATCGTTACCACCTTGTCCCGCAGTTGGCGGTAAATAGGCTGGCTGTCGTTCCACTTGTGATCCAATTCAGTCTCCGTGCCCACAGCCGGCGGCAGGTGCTACCGGTGCAGTGTTGTAGATGACTATAACACCATAGCTCAGGATTGCAAGGGCCTGTTAACCCCTTCCTGTGTCGACCAGCGTTTTACCAGACACCACACCACAGAATTCGGGAGTTAGCAGATGAAAAACAGCAGCCTGGCTAGAAATATCGCCGTCACAGCGGCGGTGGCGGCACTCACCGCCTGCGCCGGCACCGGTCTTGATGAGACCGCTCGAAAAGTCGAGAACGATGCCGATATTCAGCAAGTCGTCGTCACCGGCAACCGGGTAGGAAACGAGACTGAGAACCAGGAAGTCGTTGTAAGCGGCCACCCGGCCATGAAGCGACAGGTGGCCGGTGAATACCGTGACCAGACCGCATTAGCCCCGGCCGTTGCCAACTATATGGCCTTGTCGGCAGGGTGCTGTCCCTTAGCACCCACCGAACCCATCGACCGGGAAAACTACGCGTCGTATGACGACAACCCGGTAAAGCTCGCCAGCGAGGAACCCGTTTCGACTTTTAGCATTGATGTCGATACCGGGGCGTATTCCAATGTCCGGCGGTTTCTTACTGCCGGCAACCTGCCGCCGCAGGACGCCGTGCGGGTCGAAGAGATGATCAATTATTTTTCCTACAACTATGCGACACCGGAAACGCTCGACACGCCATTCGACGTAACTACCGAACTCGCGCAGACCCCATGGAATCCGGACACCATGCTGTTGCATGTCGGTCTCAAAGGCTTCGAGATTCCTGAACACAAACGCCCGCCGGCCAATCTCGTTTTTCTGGTCGATGTTTCCGGCTCCATGCGCAGTCCGGACAAATTGCCGTTACTGAAGGACGCGCTGCAATTGCTGACACAACACCTGGACGAACGCGACAGTGTTGCGATCGCGGGTTATGCCGGAGGCGCAGGACTGATTCTCGAACCCACCAGTGGTGCGGACAAACGCCGTATCCTGAATTCGCTGGAACAACTTACGGCTGCCGGACGCACCAATGGCGCGGCCGGTATCCACCTGGCGTATGACATGGCGCAACGCGGCTTTATCAAAGATGGTATCAATCGTTTGATCATCGCGACCGATGGCGATTTCAATGTCGGTACCGTGAACTTCGAAGCACTGGTCAACCTGATTGAGGAAAAACGGGAACACGGGGTCGCGCTGACCGCGCTGGGTTTTGGCACCGGCAACTACAACGACAAGCTACTCGAGCAAATCGCCGATGCTGGCAACGGTAACTACGCCTACATCGATAGTCGTCGCGAGGCACGCAAAGTACTGGTCGAAGAAATGTCGTCGACGCTGCAGACCATCGCGAAGGATGTAAAAATCCAGATCGAATTCAATCCCGATGTGGTCGCGGAGTACCGCTTGATCGGCTACGAAAATCGCTTGCTGCGCCGTGAAGATTTCAACAACGATCAGATCGATGCCGGAGAAATCGGCGCCGGTCACACCGTAACGGCTCTTTATGAAGTGACACCGGTCGGTAGCCCGGCGCAACTCAACGACCCGCTGCGTTACGCCCGCGCCGGCAACGATCTGGCCAGACGCACTTCGGAACTCGCATTCGTGCGGCTACGCTACAAACAGCCCGAGGCCGACGACAGCCAGCTCATCGAGCGGCCGGTGACCTGGAACATGCAGACGCGCATGGGCCGCGATTTCCGTTTCGCGGCTGCGGTTGCGGCCTTTGGTCAACAGCTGCGTGGTGGCGACTATCTGAACGGATACGAGCTGGAACAGATCGCATCATTGGCGTCAGGCGCACTTGGGCGTGACCGCCAGGGGTACCGGATGGAGTTTGTGGAGCTGGTGGAAACCACGATAACGCTGTCCGACAAACTGGCAAAAACGGGTGGAGAAGGGCATCCGTATCACGTCGCCAACTGAGCGAAGACGCGGGGTAAGACATGGGGTAAGACATGGGGTCGAACCACGATTTCACCACTTGTTGCAGGACGGAATAGTGAGACAGGGTCTGGCGGGAAATCGCGGTTCGACCCCATCCCGCAGTATGCTCCCGCTCATGCCTGCGGAAACAAACGATCAGGACCTGATGCTGCGCTATCGTAATGGTGATGCAGCGGCATTCGAAGAACTGTACGGCAGGCATAAGGGCCCGCTCTATCGTTACCTGTTGCGGCAAACCGGGCACGCTGCGAATGCGGAGGAGATATTTCAGGAAGTCTGGATCAAGGTGATCCGCAGCCGGCAACGCTACAAACCGCTGGCCAAATTTTCGACCTGGATGTATCAGATCGCCCACAACTGTTTTATCGATCACGTGCGACGCCAGGGGCGCAATGCACTGGAGGCAAGAGCCGGTATGGAACCGGACGAGCTAATGACAGACTACGGCAATCCGGAATCGGCAGCAGCACTGTCGCAATCGGGCCAAGAACTGACCCAAGCAATCGCTACGCTGCCGGTGGAGCAAAGAGAAGCGTTCCTGTTGCGGATGGAAGGCGGCTTTGGTCTCAAGGAGATAGCCAGTATCACCGGTACCGGCCGCGAAACTGTCAAAAGTCGTTTGCGCTATGCAATGCGCCGGCTACGTGAGGCACTGGAGGACAATGGTCATGAGTGACAAGCCTGGCAACAAAGCCGATCCGTGGCTCGAAGACGAGTCTTCGGTATCGCGTGCCTATGGCAAACTGAAAAAGCCGGAGCCGCCTGTTCATCTGGACGAACGCATTCTGGCTCAGGCCCGGCGCGTGGCAGCCAGCGAGGACACCACAGTAGTACGGGTACATCGCTGGCGAAAGTGGACCATGCCGGCGGCGCTGGCGGCGACAGTCGTATTCGCCGTTCCTTTGGTAGTGCGGGTATTTGACGACCTGTCGTCTCCAGATTTCGAGTTCGACCGCGAAGCAGTGACGATGTCGGAGACGACAGCGGTTGAGGCGCCGCTGGCAGACTCGGACATTGCGAGGGAAATATCGGCGGCGCCGATGACCGGCGAGCAGGAACAGCAGCCGATGCGCGACCAGCCCGTTGTATCGGCGGTCGAGTTCGATGAGCAGCCCGAAGTCCCGGCGGGTGTGACCGCGGCACCCAGCTTCGAAACCCGGGAAACTCAACTCCAGGGTCGCCGGGTTGAAGCCGCGCCAGCACCAACCGCTGCACCGGTTGCTGCCGAACCCAGGTCACCATCCAGCGCCGACTTCAGCCAACCGGCGGCTGCCGATGATGTTTACGCCGGTGTCGAGGAAAGCGACCGGGCGACGGCAGCCGACAAAAGAGAATTAGCTACTTCAACCGGGCGCCGGCTTGACGAATACGCCGTCAACTCGTCGCCAAAGGCAGAAAGCTACCGGCAACGAGATGCTGCCGTTGCCGCCGACGCGGCACCGATGAATGCCACGACGCCAATGGCAATGGAGCAGGTAGAGGAAACTCAACGCGTGGTGGTTACCGGTAACCGGCTAATCGAACCGGAACCCTGGCTGGTTGAGATTGCCCGATTGCATGACGCCGGCCGGGTGCGTACTGCGCGTCGTGAACTGGGTGCGTTCCTGACGGCTTATCCGGATTATGAATTGCCCGACTACTTTCCACTGCAGGCGAAAGACGCAATTTACGATGAGGACTCACAACAAATCGTTCCGGAGGCCGAAAGCTGGCTACGCGGTATCGGTCAGATGGCGGAGCGTGGTGACATCGATCAGGCGCGGATGCAGCTTGCAGAATTCCTGGCTCGGTATCCGGACTATCCGCTGCCGGAAGATTTTCCGCTTAGACGCGAGGACGCCAGCATCGAGAGATAGTAGTATGCTCTCCCTCTTTCAGTGCAGGGAGTTGTGACAATGAAGAAACCGGTCAACGTCGCGATCACGGGTGCCGCCGGTCAGATTGGTTATCAACTTGCATTCCGTATCGCGTCTGGACAGATGCTCGGCACTGAACAGCCGATCCGGCTCCAGTTGCTCGAGATTCCGCCGGCACTCAAGGCGCTGGAAGGCGTAGTCATGGAGCTCAATGACTGTGCTTTTGAGACTCTGGTCGGTGTTATGGCCAGCGATGACCCGGACGTCGCTTTTGAAGATGCCGATTACGCGCTCCTGGTCGGCGCCAAACCGCGCGGTCCGGGCATGGAAAGAAAAGACCTTCTGCTTGGTAACGCCGGTATTTTCTCAGTGCAGGGAAAGTCGCTGAACAACCATGCGCACCGCGACGTCAAAGTGCTGGTAGTCGGCAATCCCGCCAACACCAATGCACTGATCGCGCGTTCCAATGCACCGGATCTGAATCCTGCCAACTTCACGGCGATGACGCGCCTGGATCACAACCGCGCCATCAGCCAGCTTGCTGTCAAAACCGATGTGCACGTTACCGCCATCAAACGCATGACGATCTGGGGCAATCACTCGGCTACACAATACCCTGATGTGAGTCACTGCCTGATCAAGGGAAAACCGGCCGGCGAACACATCAACAACACCTGGGTTCGAGAGGAATTCATTCCGGAAGTACAGCAGCGTGGCGCCGCCATTATCAAGGCGCGTGGCGCCTCCTCTGCGGCGTCAGCGGCCTCCGCGGCAATTGACCACATACGGGACTGGACGCATGGCACTCCGGTCGGCGACTGGGTCAGCATGGCAGTACCTTCCGACGGTAGCTATGGGATCGCCGAGGGAGTGATCTATTCGTTTCCGGTAACCTGTGATGCCGGCGACTACGCCATCGTTCAGGATCTGGAGATCGATACCTATAGCCGGGAACGAATGACCGCAACCGATGCCGAATTAAGAGAGGAACGCGACGGGGTAAAAGACCTGCTCTGAACTGGTTCAGCGTGCATTCAGGCAGGCAGGATTAACCTCGAACCGACAGCGAAGCGAAGTGAGGCCAGGACAATGTTTAGAATTCTGATTACCCTGATGCTTGCCACCGCATTGAGTGGCTGTCTGGCGAAAATGACCGGCGATCACTATGGGCGACACGAGGCCCGTGTCCCGCAGCAGGTCACCTACGGAACGGTAGAAGAATTACGCCTGGTCACAATCGAGGGCACCAAATCCCGGATCGGGCCCATCATCGGCGCCATAATCGGTGGCAGGGCATTTGAAGACGTCGGCGATGGCACCGGTGGCGAGGTCATGGAAGTTGTCGGCGCCGTCGCCGGTGGCGTAGCCGGCGCAGCTGTGGAAGAAGGGGTCACACGCCGCCAGGGTGTCGAAATCACGGTAATGCTGCGCGATGGCGACGAAATAGCCGTCGTACAGGAAATCGACCCAAAGACCGATTTTCGCATCGGTGACCCGGTACGGGTGCTGTTCCTCGACGGTTACGCCCGGATTACACCGAAAGACAGCTAAGCGATCGCTATTGCCTGTCGGCTGGAAAGCCCCGCCACTGCGGGGCTTTTTGTTGTCCGCTGGTTTACCGCCCTGATGGCTTTCTCGCATGGTGTACTTTGGGTTTGGACGGCCAGGCCAAATAAAATCAACAGGTTAGAATCGCTGACTTTGTGCGTTGCACCAAATGGGAGTATGATCTAACTGTGAATCCGCGATGGGATTCACGGTTTCTAACAACCCCTAACAGCGAGGATCGGACTGTGTCGTTTCTCTTCTGGACTCTACT
>JAOTXR010000116.1 GCA_029862285.1 Gammaproteobacteria bacterium | reverse complement strand
CCGCCGCGCCATGAAAGGGGGACAGTGACCCTATCTCTAAGTAGAGATAGGGTCACTGTCCCCTTTTTGTCCCCTTTTAGACTGGAGCCTCTGTCCCCTAGAGCGCGTCGATGTGTGCGGCGCAGATGAAGTCGTTCTCTGACAGCCCGTCGATAGCGTGCGTGGTGTAACGCACGAGACAATGCCGGTAGCCAACTTCCAGGTCCGGGTGATGTCCCTGTGTGTTGGCGATCCAGGCGACGGCATTAACGAACGCCATGGTCTTGTAGTAACCGTTGAATTCGAAGTCCTTGCTGATTTCTTTGCCGTGCTCGTCAATAGCCCAGCCTTCGGCGAGCTTTAGTAACCATTCCCGGGCGTCGCCCGCGCTCATCGGTTCGACGCCGCCCTCGCAGGGCTTGCAGTGCATGTCGGTCAGGTCAGTCATGAACATCTCCAGGGCCTTCAAATGGCAGTATTCTCGCGGTATTAGGGGGGAAGTCTGCTCAATCGCGCAACCCCTCCCGACCCCGCGGAACCTGATGGACTGCAATTAAGTAAATTGTCGCCGTAATTCCGCTATCATGGCGGTTCCGATCCCAAAGACATATGCGAGAGTACCCGGCTGCGACCGGGTCGCCGAAGGCGCAACCCGCCCGGAAACGCTCAGGCTAACAGGAGCATATTTCGCGATCGGCTCTGGAGAGTGGCTGTCGTCGTAATAGCCCACCGAAGGGGCAAGGCGCTGCGGCGCCGATCTCTCAGGTTGCAGGACAGAGGGGCGATCGGTCGCAAGACCAGGTCGCCTTATTTGTTTGCGAACGGAGCTAACATGGCAAGACGCACGTCTCTGTATGAGCAACATGGAACGGCCGGCGCCCGTATTGTGGATTTTGCCGGTTGGGACATGCCGGTGCACTACGGCTCGCAGATCGACGAACACCATGCCGTCCGGCGCACAGCGGGCATGTTTGATGTTTCTCACATGACTGTCGTCGATCTCAGCGGCGTCCGGGTGCGTGAGTTCCTGCGCTACCTGCTCGCCAATGACGTTGGCAAACTAAAAACAGCCGGAAAGGCGCTGTATACCTGCATGCTCAACGAAAACGGGGGCGTGATCGACGACCTGATCGTTTACTTTCGCGACGACACGCATTTTCGCGTGGTTGTCAATGCCGCCACCCGTGACAAGGACCTCGCCTGGATAGAACAGCACGCGCTCGACTACGACGTGGCAGTCAAGGAACGCGACGATCTTGCGATGGTTGCTGTCCAGGGACCCCAGGCGCGGGAAATCGCCGCCGCCTGTCTGCCGCAGACGGGCAGGGAAAGCGCGCTGGCGCTGAAGCCGTTTAACGCGATGAGCATCGAGGATTATTTTGTCGCTCGCACCGGGTATACCGGTGAAGATGGTTTTGAAGTCATCCTTCCGGCAGAACAGGCGCCAGGTTTCTGGAAAGCACTGGCGCAGGCCGGCGTGGTTCCGTGTGGCCTGGGCGCGCGCGATACTCTGCGACTGGAAGCCGGTATGAATCTGTATGGCCAGGATATGGACGAATCGACGTCGCCGCTGGAATCGGGGCTGGGCTGGACTATCGCTTGGGATCCGGCAGAGCGCGATTTTATAGGGCGCAGGACTCTGGAGCGGCAAAAAGCCGATGGTGTGGCGAACAAGTTCGTCGGGCTGGTGTTGCAGGCGCGTGGGGTGCTGCGGGCGCATCAAAAAGTGCTGACCGGGAACGGTGAGGGTGAAATCACCAGTGGGACTTTTTCGCCCACCATGGAGTGTGCTATCGGGCTGGCTCGCGTGCCCAAGGGCATCGGCAAGCACTGTGAAGTAGAGATACGCGGACGGCAACTGCCGGCGCAGGTCGTCAGGCCGCCGTTTGTACGTATGGGGCAAACAATAGTGGTTGTTGAACCACATGAGAGTGAGGAGTCATGAGCGACATACCAGGTGATCTAAAGTACGCGAAGTCCCATGAATGGATGCGTCAGGGCGAAGACGGCATCGTCACAGTCGGGATATCTGACCATGCGCAGGCCTCGCTGGGCGAGCTGGTCTACGTGGAGTTGCCGGAAGTTGGGTCGGAGCTTAGTCCGGGTGATGCGTGTGCCGTGGTTGAATCGGTCAAGGCAGCTTCGGACGTCTATTCGCCGGTCGAAGGTGTCGTAACGGAGGTCAACGAGGCGCTTGCCGATCAGCCAGAGCTGGTCAACGAGCAGCCCTACGATAACGGTTGGATAATGCGGTTGAGCGACGTAAACAAAGACGATGTTGCAGAGCTTCTGGACGCCGAGGCCTATCAGGCCACGCTTGAGGAAGATTAATGCCCTTCAATCCGCACACCGACGAAGATGTACGCGAGATGCTCGCGGTTATCGGCGTGGATGAGATCGAGCAGTTGTTTGACGAGATTCCGCAGTCATTGCGTATCGATGGTCTGCAGTCCGTTCCGCCCATGGCCACGGAGATGGAAATCACCCGGGTCATGCAGGAACGTGCACGTCAGGATGGTTCGAAGCTCAGCTTTATCGGTGCCGGCGCCTACGAACATCACATACCGGCTGCGATCTGGCAGATTACGACGCGTGGCGAGTTTTACAGCGCCTATACGCCATACCAGGCGGAAGCCAGTCAGGGCACACTGCAGCTGATTTACGAATACCAGACAATGATGTGCGAACTGACGGCCATGGATGTGTCCAACGCATCGATGTACGACGGCGCCTCGGCGGTTGCCGAGGCGGCGTTAATGGCCGTGCGGGCGAATCGCAAATCCAAATCGCGCCGCCTGCTGGTCGCCGGAACGCTCAACCCGCGCTATCGCGAAGTGATAGCCAATATCACCAAGGGCCAGGGTTTGGCGCTCGAACAGCTGCCTTGTTGCATGGAAGCCGGCAACACGATTCCCGAGTCGTTGCAACGCTATGCCGGCGAGGACTTCGCAGCACTGATCATCCCGCAGCCTAACTTCTTTGGCGTGCTCGAAGACGTGGACGCCCTGACTGACTGGGCCCATGCCAATAACGCGCTGACTATTGCTGTAGTCAACCCGGTTGCGTTGGCAGTCCTCGAAGCGCCGGGGAACTGGGGCGAGAAAGGTGCCGACATTGTATGTGGCGAGGGTCAGCCGCTGGGTGTGCCGTTGAGTTCCGGCGGGCCCTACTTCGGATTTCTGGCCAGCCGGCAGGTCTTTGTGCGTCAAATGCCCGGCCGGATTGCCGGGCGAACCGTGGATCTCGATGGCAAACCGGGATTTACATTGACTCTGCAGGCCCGTGAGCAGCACATTCGTCGTTCGCGTGCGACGTCGAATATCTGTACCAACCAGGGTTTGCTGGTAACCGCCGCGACCATATACATGTCGATGCTCGGCGCTGAGGGGCTCAAACGTGTTGCGCTCACGTCGGTTGCGCGGACCGCTCAACTCGTCGAGGCGCTGACTGCAGTCGATGGAATCGAGACTGTATTCAGTGGGCCGCATTTTCACGAAGCTGTGTTGCGACTGGATCGCCCGGTGCAACAGGTATTGGACGAGTTGGCCCATCGCGGAATTTTTGGCGGCTACGATTTACACCGGTATTACCCGGAATTGGGGCATGCGCTGCTGGTGTGTGCTACCGAAACAAAAACTGAATCCGATATCAAAACTTGCGCCGATACGTTTCGTGCCATCATGGCCGATGCGCGCGTCGCTTAATCCACTGGAGACCAATTTAATGGCAACCGTTACACTAAAAGGCAATACGTGTCATACAAACGGCGACCTGCCGCGTGTTGGCGATCAGGCGCCGCAATTCACTTTGACCAACAGCAAACTGGAAGATGTCCCGCTGGAGGCGTGGCGTGGCCGCAAGAAGCTGATAAGCATTTTTCCCAGTATCGACACACCTGTTTGCGCGATATCCACCAAGAAGTTCAACGACTACGCACGCGATAACAGTGACACAGTCATGTTGATGGTGTCTGCTGATCTGCCGTTCGCTCAGGCGCGTTTTTGCGGCAGTGAAGAGCTGGAAAATGTGCATACACTTTCGACAATGCGCAGTCGCTTTGCCGAAGACTACGGATTGTTGCTCAAAGACGGTCCACTGGCGGGGTTGACCGCTCGCGCCGTGCTGGTTCTGGACGAAAACGACGGTGTGCGCCACGTCGAGCTGGTAGCTGAGATTGCCGAGGAGCCCAACTACGAGGCGGCCATTGCGGCACTGAGCTGATCGATGACGGAGCCGCTGATATTTGAGTATTCCCGCAGCGGTCGCCGGGCCGTCGCGCAGGCACCGCTGGCCGATAGCGAGGTTGCGATTCCTGGTCGGTTTCGACGTAGCAAAGCGCCAATGCTGCCGCAGGTCACGGAGCTGCAGGTAGTGCGACATTACACGCGTTTGTCGCAGCTGAACTATTCAATCGATACGCATTTCTATCCGCTCGGGTCCTGCACGATGAAATACAACCCGCGTGCGTGTAATTCCCTGGCAATGTTGCCCGAATTTCTCGCCCGTCACCCGCTGGCACCGGAGGAAGATGGCCAGGGGTTCCTGCAATGCCTGTATGAGTTGCAGGAAATGCTCAAGTCGATCACCGGCCTGCACGAAATTTCATTGGCGCCAATGGCAGGTGCCCAGGGTGAGTTTGCCGGTGTGGCGATGATCCGCGCCTATCACGACGCTCGGGGTGACCAGCAACGTGACGAAATCCTGGTTCCCGATGCGGCTCACGGTACCAATCCGGCAACCGCGACGATGTGCGGGTGCCGCGCCGTAGAGATCCCAACGCTGGCCAATGGCGATGTCGATTTCGATGCCCTGGAACGGGCGCTGGGCCCGAAAACTGCCGGTATCATGTTGACCAATCCTTCAACACTGGGCGTTTTTGAGCGACGCATACTGGAGATCTCAAAAAAAGTACACCAGGCCGGCGGATTGCTGTACTACGATGGCGCCAACCTCAACGCAATTCTGGGTAAGGCGCGTCCGGGTGACATGGGGTTCGACTGTATACACCTGAACCTGCACAAGACCTTCTCGACACCCCATGGCGGCGGTGGTCCGGGTTCCGGCGCGGTGGGCGTGAATGAGCGGCTGTCGCCATATATTCCGACACCGCTGGTGACGCGTGGCGATCAGGGACTTCGCTGGGTTACTCAAGGCGACCGGCCACAATCCATAGGCCGGCTGTCAGCATTCATGGGCAATGCCGGTGTCTTGCTGCGGGCCTATGTTTATGCACGCATGCTTGGGCGCGAGGGCATGCCGAGGGTTGCGGACTTCGCCACGCTCAACGCCAATTACCTGGCGAAACGGCTCGCGGATGCAGGTTTCACGCTGGCATTTCCGGAGCGGCGTGCCAGCCACGAGTTCATCGTTACTTTGAAAAAAGAAACACGTCAGACTGGCGTTACCGCGATGGATTTTGCCAAGGCGCTTCTTGACCACGGGTTTCACGCACCGACTACGTATTTTCCTTTGCTGGTGCCCGAATGCCTGCTCATCGAGCCGACGGAAACTGAAAGCAAGGAAACGCTGGATGCCTTTGTCGAGGCCATGGTAAAGATTCGTGAAACCGCACTGCAAGATGCTGACAAAGTGAAGGCGGCGCCGGTGACCACCCCGGTGCGACGTCTCGATGACGTGCGCGCCGCTAAACAACTCGATATTTGCTGGCGGCCTGGCACAAATTGATGGAAAACAGTTCCAAATTTGAGCAACCGGCCGCCCAACCCTCGGGTATCGGCCGCATATTCAAGGCAACGGGCTATTCATTGGCAGGGCTGCGTGCGGCGTTCGTTAATGAAACGGCATTTCGCCAGGAGCTTGCTTTTGCCGTGGTGCTGATTCCGCTGGCGTTTTTTGTCGGCAAGTCCGCCGCCGAGATCGCAATTCTAATCGCGGTTGTGTTTCTCGTGTTGATCGTGGAATTGATCAACTCCGCGATAGAGACAATGGTCGATCGCATCGGCCCGGAATATCA
This sequence comes from Gammaproteobacteria bacterium, assembly GCA_029862285.1. GTDB lineage: Bacteria > Pseudomonadota > Gammaproteobacteria > Steroidobacterales > JABDKV01 > JABDJB01. The sequence continues at coordinate 870 of JAOTXR010000116.1, read as the reverse complement.
CGATCTCTCCGGCCGGGCCAAAGATATGGGTTCGGCTGCGGTGATGTTGTCCCTGATCCTGGTGGTCGCGACCTGGTCGTTGGTGTTTATTTATGGGTTGTGGTCCTGAATTGTCTCAATCCGGGAACTCCGTCTCTAAATTTCATTCGAATCCAGAATAGGCTGTTGGGCTTTGCAGCTGACACTGGAGCCTGCTTAGGGAAATCATGAAGCGACTAGCTCTTTGCTTTTTTCTGTTGTGTGCGACCGCGAGTGAGGCGCAGGACAGCAGTGACTGGAGCCGCACACTGGCGACTATTTCTTCCGGTGTGGTCTCGATACGGGTCGACAGTACGCGGGCCTTCGATACCGGCTGGAACCAGTCGAGCCAGGCGACCGGGTTTGTCGTTGACGCCGAACGCGGCCTGTTATTGACCAATCGTCATGTCGTGACGGCAGGCCCGGTGCGGGCTGAAGCGATTTTCATCAACAACGAAGAAGTGGATTTGCAACCGGTTTACCGCGACCCGGTGCACGATTTTGGATTTTATCGCTACGATCCGGCTGCGTTGAGCTTTATCGAGCCGGTGGAACTGAGGCTTGAACCCGCCGGCGCAAAGGTTGGCCGGGAGATCCGGGTCGTCGGCAATGATGCGGGCGAGCAGTTGTCCATTCTCGCCGGCACTCTGGCGCGGCTGGACCGGAAAGCACCCGATTACGGCCGTGGCCGCTACAACGACTTCAATACCTTCTATTTGCAGGCTGCTTCGAGCACTTCCGGTGGCTCATCGGGTTCACCGGTAATTGCCCTCGATGGCAACGTTGTGGCACTGAATGCCGGGGCAAATACCAATGCCGCCAGCAGTTTCTTTTTGCCGCTGGATAGAGTCG
>JAOTXR010000115.1 GCA_029862285.1 Gammaproteobacteria bacterium | reverse complement strand
TCATGATCGAGCCGGTAACCACGAGGACTGCGCCGCCGATCTTTAACGCGTCCAGCGGTTCTTCCAATGTAAACCCCGGGAAGACCGCGCCCAGCAACACCATTGCAGCGAGCGTCAGTAGTGGAGCGAGTGCAATTATTGCGCTTACCCTTGAAGCCTCGATATGTTCCAGTGCCTCGGCGAACGCCCCGTAAGCAATTAGCGTGTTGATGCTGGCAAAGACCAGCATCGATAGTGTGAAGCCGTCGATGTGCAAAATCTGTGCTGGCTCCGAAGCCGGATAGAACATGAAAACCGCCGCAACGTAGACACAAAAAAGAATGCCGTCCGAACCCAATACGTTTAGCAGCTGTTTTTGGGCCAGTGCATAGGCGGCCCAGACGACGGCCGAGGCTACGACCAGCCAGACTCCGGTACTCTGCGCACCGCCGCCGGTTAGCAGCTGTGCAAGATCGCGATTAAAGAACAACGCCTGCCCGCTGATGAAAATGAGCAACCCCGTCCACTGCAGTATCGAAAATCGTTCCCGGAACAACACCAGTGCGCCGGTCAGCAACAATATCGGGGCAAGCTGTACCACGATCTGCGCTGTCCCGGGCGTGACATGGTCCAGTCCCAGAAGGTACAGGACGTAGTTGCCGCAAAGCCCCAGTATCGCGATAAGCAGCAGTCCCCATCCCCTGGCATTGAGGGCGGCCAGACGCGGAAAGCGCCCGCGATGCGCGAGTATCGCGCCGAGTATCAGTGTCGCCGCAACAAAGCGATACCAGGTGATGGTCACCGCATCCATTTGCTGCAGCGTAAATTTCAATGCGATTGGCAGTACACCCCACATTATGGCGGTGGTAAGGGCGAGTAACGCCCCCAGCCTCCAGTGGCCTGAAGTGGTGTGCATCTGCGGCAATCGTCAGTCTGAGATTTCGCGGCCGAGCTTGCGGCAGATATCGCCGGCTACACGCAGAGGATCTGTTTCCTGACTGGTGTCCACCGAAATCGTGAACGCCTGTTCTTCATCCGTGAGGGGCTCGGCGGTTGTCTGCTGATGCGCAAGCACGGCCCGGGTTGCCTGTGAGGCATCGGCACCATCCCACTCGCGTTGCAAAATGCGTTCGCGCAGTACGGAATCGTCGGCAACGCAACGCAGTATCACCAGCGAAGCAGCCGATTCCCGTGCCAGGTCCAGGAATAGTTTTCTCTGTTCGCATTTCAGGAATGTTGCATCGACGATCACATCGAAATTTGCGGCAAGCAGGTCGCGTGCGCGATCGCGCAGGTATTCGTAGGTTGCACGGGTAGTGTCCGGGTTGTATAGACCGCCTTCTATTTCGGTTCCATCCGTTTGCTGCCCGGATCCGTACAGACGCTTTCTTTCGATGTCAGAACGCATGCGGATCGCCGGAAATACGCAGGCCAGGCGTGAAGTGAGCCAGGTCTTGCCGGCGCCGGATAAACCGGACGTCGCAATGATCACCGGCGTGCGCGGACGCGTTGCCCGTTCGGCCAGGGCCAGGTGCATGCGATAGTGGCGGGCCGCTTCGGTGTACACCGGGGTGCCGGGTATATCCTGTTCGGCGCGAATGGCGGCGATCTTGGCGCGCACCATCGAGGCGTAGACGATGTAAAAACGCAGTAGTGCAACGCCGTGGTAGTCACCGGTCAGTTCCAGGTAACGGTTTAGAAACCGCCAGGCCATGTCGATCCGTTGGCGCGCAGCAAGGTCCATTACCAGGAACCCGCTTTCCGACATCACATCTCTCCAGCGCAGGGCAGGATCGAATTCGATGCAGTCGAACGCGACGATGTTGCCTTCGAAGCGGGCCAGGTTAGACAGGTGCAAATCGCCATGACATTCGCGGACAAAACCCGTTTTCCTGCGTTCTTCGAAGCGTGGCCGCAAGAGCGCTATCTGGGTGGTGGTCCATTCGGCCAGTCGTAATAGCGTGCTGCGGTCTCCGGCGTCATCGATCAGGGGTTCGAGCATGGAGAAATTATCCAGCGCCGGTTTGGCGATGGCCTCAACCGTGCCCCAGGCATCATCCGGCGTAGACCTCGGCGCTTGTTCGTGAATGACCGCGACTACGCTCGCCAGCTCATCCATATCTGAAAGCGTCAGATCGCCACTCTGCAATTGCCGGTCGAGTTGCAGATCCTGTTGAAACTCGCGCATCCGGACCGCGTACTCCAGGACGGGTTGTTCATGGCCGTCGAGCTCGGACACGACTGGTCGGGACTCACTGCCGCTAATGGCGACCACCGACTGGTACAAATCCGGAGCGACCCGCGCATTTAGCCGCAGTTCCGCCTCGCAGGCGGCACGGCGTTTTTCCAGCGTGCTGAAATCCAGAAATTCCAGGTCCAGCGGCCGCTTGATCTTGTAGGCATAGTCGCCCGTCAGCAAAATCCACGATATATGGGTTTCGATGACGCGAACCCCCTGGACCGGATGCGGCCAGACCTCCGGGCGACACAGGGCCTGGATCAGTGGGGGCAAATTCTGCTGCGCTGCGTCGGCGTGCATGATTAGACTCTTCGCTCCCCTGTCAAACTACATTAATATGCGGCTTATGTATGCAGCTCAGCTGCAGTCAATCGCCAGAGGCGAAAAAGAACGGTGAAACCGACCGATACCTCGAATCCCGACTATTTCCACAAGGTGGTCGATTGTCAATGGGCATGCCCGGCTCATACCAATGTGCCGGAGTATATCCGGCTCATTGCACAGGGCCGTTACGCCGACGCCTACATGCTAAATCGCGAATCCAATGTGTTCCCGGGTATTCTGGGCAGGGTATGCGATCGTCCCTGTGAGCCCGCGTGCCGGCGTGGCCGCATCGAGGACAAGCCGGTTGCTATTTGCCGGCTCAAGCGGGTTGCCGCAGATCTCAGCGACGACATCAGCGCGCGGTTACCGCTAAAACCGGCGCAGGGCAACGGCAAGCGAGTGGCCTGCATCGGCGCTGGTTGCGCGTCGATGACAGTGGCTAACGATCTGCTGGCGCTCGGGTACGACGTTGTAATCTACGAAAAGCTGGGCGAGACCGGTGGTTTGATGCGCAGTAATATCCCGCGTTTCCGTTTGCCGCCGGCGATACTCGATGCTGAAATCAATGCAATCGTCGATATGGGCGCTGAGTTGCGTCTGAACTCGCCGGTCGAGAGCATGCAGTCGTTGCTGGATGAGGAATACGACGCGGTTTTTGTTGGTACCGGCGCGCCCCACGGAAAAAACCTCGAGCTGCCTGGTCGCTATGATACCGATCGAATTCACATTGGTATTGCCTGGCTGGAATCGGTCGCTTTCGAGCATATCGACGCGATCGGTGAGAAAGTCCTGATTATTGGTGGTGGAAACACGGCAATGGATTGTTGCCGAAGTTCCCTGCGGCTCGGCGGAAAAGACGTAAAGGTCATGGCCCGTAAACCGCGGCACCTGCTCAAAGCGTCCGACTGGGAGCTGGAAGACGCCGAAGAGGAGCAGGTCGAGCTCTTGCTCAATCACTCACCAGAAGAATTTGTCATCCAAGACAGCAAGCTCGTTGGTATGAAGTTCGCGCGAGTCGAATGGCATGATGATGGCAGTGGGCGACTGAAATCAAAAACGCTCGATCATGTTGTGCTGCCTTGTGACGATGTAATTCTTGCTATTGGCCAGGAGAATGCTTTTCCCTGGATCGAGCGTGATATCGGCCTGGAATTCGATGAATGGAATGTACCGGTCGTTGATCCGGTGACGTTTGAGTCGACCCGGGCCGGTGTCTTTTTTGGTGGCGATTCGGCCTTTGGCCCGAAAAACATCATCTGGGCGGTAGAACACGGCCACCAGGCAGCGATCTCAATTCACAAATACTGCCATGGCGGGTCGCTGACGGAGCGTTTGCCGTTTGGTATGAATCTCGCCAGCACCAAGATGAGCATTCACGAGTGGAGTTATAGTAACGAATTCGATCCTTCCGAACGCCGTTTGATGCCACAGGTGGGTCTCAACGAGCGTTTCAAGAACCTGGATATCGAAGTCGAGCTGGGATTTTCTTACGAGCAAACGCTGACGGAAGTCGAGCGGTGCCTCAATTGCGACATTCAGACTGTTTTTGTGGCCAAACTATGTATTGAGTGCGATGCTTGTATTGATATTTGCCCGGTTGATTGCCTGACAATTACGCACAACGGCGATGAAGACGATCTGCGCGCACGTCTCAGCGCGCCTGCTGAAAACCTGGAACAGGACCTTTATGTATCGGAGGGTCTGCCACAGACGGCCCGGGTGATGGTCAAGGACGAGAACATTTGCGTGCATTGCGGTCTTTGCGCCGAACGTTGTCCGACCGCCGCCTGGGACATGCAAAAGTCTGATCTCATTATTCCGTATGCCAGCGACGAGGCGGCATGTCCGAAAAATCGCAAAGCCGGGTAAACGACTTCGTCATCAAGTTGGCGAATGTTAATGGTACCGGCTCGGCCAGTGCCAACAGTCTGCTGATGAAATCTATTTTTCGTATGGGTATCCCCGTGATGGGGAAAAACTATTTTCCATCGAACATTCAGGGATTGCCGACCTGGTACGAAGTGCGTGTAACTCGCGATGGCCATACGGCCCGATCCGGATCCGTCGATCTAATCGCGGCGATGAATGCCCAGACCTACGTACAGGATCTGGCAGAAGTGTCACCGGGTGGCTACCTGTTGTATGACTCGACCTGGCCACGCAGTCGAGATCTGGTGCGCGAAGACGTCAATGTCCTCGGCGTGCCGCTTTCTCGACTATGTAATGAGAATTTTGAGGGTGCCCGCGCCCGTATTCTCATGAAAAATGTGTGCTATGTAGGCGCGCTCGCGGCTCTGCTGGATATCGATCTGGACATTATTCGACAGCTGCTGGGGGAGACTTTTGCGTCAAAGGCCAGGCTGATGGAGTCGAATTTGGAGGCGATTCAGTTAGGCTATGATTACGCGACCGAAAATTATGATTGCCCGTTGCCGTTACGTGTCGAGGCGATGGACCAGACAGCCGGCCATGTAATGATTGATGGCAATACTGCTGCAGCGCTGGGTTGCCTTTATGCTGGCGCGACGGTTGGCGCCTGGTATCCGATCACGCCGTCGACATCGTTGATGGATGCATTCAAGGCCTTTTGTCATCGCTACCGTGTTGACCCGGATACCGGCGAGAAAAATTTCTGCATTGTTCAGGCGGAAGATGAACTGGCGGCAATCGGCATGGTGATGGGGGCGGGCTGGAATGGTGCCCGTGCCTTCACGCCTACCAGTGGTCCGGGTATTTCTTTAATGAACGAGTTCATCGGCTTCGGCTATTTTGCCGAAATTCCGGCGGTGCTGTTCGATGTCCAGCGTGTCGGTCCATCGACCGGCATGCCCACCCGCACGCAACAGTGTGATTTGACGTCATGTGCCTACGCCTCGCACGGTGATACCCGGCATGTGCTGCTGTTTCCGGCCGATCCGGCGGAGTGTTTCGAACTGGCCGTAACCGCTTTCGATCTGGCGGAGAGATTACAGACACCAGTGTTTGTTTTGAGCGATCTGGACATTGGCATGAACGACTGGATGGTGCCGGAGCTGAGCTGGGACGACAGTTATGTGCCGGATCGCGGAAAGGTCCTGAACAAAGAAGAACTGGAGAGCGCAGCAAACTTCTATCGTTACAGCGATGTTGATGGTGATGGCATCTGCTACCGTAGTTTGCCGGGGGTACATCCCAGAGGCGCCTATTTTCTGCGTGGTTCCGGTCACAACGATCGGGCCGAGTACACCGAGGATGCCAACGAATACCAGGCGCTCGTCGACAGGTTGTTACGCAAGTGGGAAACCGCCAGACAACTGGTGCCACAACCCAAAATCCTGGAGTCTGGCAATCGGCTGGCGGTGATCTCGCTGGGCTCCTGCGACGGCGCAATGCACGAGGCTATGGAAAAACTTGTGCTCAAAGGAGTCGGACTGGACTATATGCGAGTTGTTGCGTTTCCGTTTTCTGACGCCGTGCGTGATTTTATCGACCGACATGAGCGTCTTTATGTAGTAGAGCAAAATCGCGATGCTCAACTCCGAACTTTGATCATGAACGAGCTGGAGCCGGACGCTGCAAAGTTGATCCCGCTGCTGCATTATAGCGGTCTGCCCATAGATTCCCGGTTCATCGTCGAGGCTATTGAAACGGATTTGGCGAAAGGGGTTGCCGCATGAGTTTTGTCCGTAAACCAAAAATAAAATACAAGGGCCAGCGGACCAACGCGCTGGGTCTGACTATGCGCGACTACGAGGGGGGCATGTCGACTCTGTGCGCAGGCTGTGGACACGATTCAATCACGACGGCACTGGTACAGGCGTTTTTTGAGCTTGAGATAGAACCACACCGCGTTGCAAAGCTCTCGGGTATTGGTTGTTCTTCCAAGACACCGGCGTACTTTCTGGATACGGCACACGGAATAAACGCGGTACATGGCCGTATGCCGGCTGTTGCCACCGGGGCCAATGCGGCCGCCCGTGATCTCTATTACATTGGCGTCTCCGGTGACGGCGACTCGCTGTCGATCGGTCTGGGGCAGTTCGCACACGCAATGCGGCGTAACCTCAACATGCTATACCTGATCGAAAACAACGGCGTTTACGGGTTGACCAAAGGACAGTTTTCGGCATCGGCTGATATTGGCAGCAAGGCCAAGAAGGGTGAAATCAACGAACAACGGCCCATCGACCCGGTAAAAACCGCGCTGGCGCTGGGCGGTTCGTTTATTGCGCGGGCATTTTCCGGGAATAAGAATCAATTAGTACCCTTATTGAAAGCCGGGCTCAAGCATGAGGGTTTTGCGATGA
>JAOTXR010000114.1 GCA_029862285.1 Gammaproteobacteria bacterium | reverse complement strand
ATACCCGGTTGTAGCAGCAGCCATTCGGAAAACGCCTCCAGCTGTTGGGCATATGTCGGATCATATATGCCATCAGCAACCCCGGTCTCAAGATCATAGTAGATGCGGTGAATACCGCCCAGCTTTCTGTCGATAATATCGACGGTGTGATAAATCTCGAAATGCTCGGTGAAGTATTCGTGCCAGTTTTCTGTCAACACATTGCGAGGAACAAAAGAAGCGACGACCGCAAGCAGAATTCCTCCGCTCACAATTAAAAGCTTGTGCCGATGTATTATCCAATCGGCCAATTTGCCGGCAGCCTGTCCGCTGAAGAACAGGTTGGTTTTTCGCGGTGCCGGAACCAGCTTGATAGCAGCCGGTAGCAGCGTTAGCGACAGAATGAAAGCAATGGCTACGCCACTGGCAACCATATTGCCCAGGTCGCGGTACGGCGGCGAATCACTCAGGTTCAGACTCAAGACGCCGATAGCGGTGGTAACTGATGTAAGCAGTACCGGTGCAAGATTGATTCGCAGCGATTCGCGTATCGCAGCGTCCCTTGAACGACCATGTTCAAGCTCGATCAGATAATTGGACATGATGTGCACGCAGTCGGCCACTGCAATGGTCAGCACAATGCTGGGAACGAATCCGGCAGTGGGAGAGAGCAGGTAGCCCAGCCAGCCGAACAGACCCATAGTCATTATGACTGTCAGCGAGATTACGATCATGATTAACGCAGTCGCCCAGATACTTCTCAATAACAGCAGCAAACCCAGTGTGATTGCGATGTAGCTGAGTACAACCAGCGAAGAAATATCATTGCGAACGGCTTCGCCCAGGGAAACGCTGTTGGTGGCAGAACCTGCCAGCATAATCCGGCCGCAACCGCTGGCGTCGACATCGGCGATCAATGCGCGAGCCGCGGATACTGCTTCGTCCACTGCGTTGCTGCGCGTTTCGGGCAACGCAAGCAGGACGACCACGCCGGTGACCGATTCGTCTTCCGCGACAAGTGCGTTGCGCAGCGGCGGTTCTGCTGCGACGATTTCGCGCACCCGCTCGGTGCCTGTCGACTCGGCGTCCCCGAAAATCGCACGGGTTACCAGAGCGTCGTCGTTGCTGCGGCTGTACTGGTAGTTGGTCATGGATGACGAGCGAAAAGCGTGTGGCAGCAGCCAGCCGGCTTCAGTCAGTTCATGCACGAGACTGAGGCAGGCCGCCTCATAAACAGTTCGATCGGCGTTGATCAGGAAGAAAATACTGTCGTTGCGACGGTATTTGTCTTCCAACTCAACCAGCGCCGCGAGTTGTGGATTGTCCTGAGAGAAATAGACGCGAAGATCGGTAGTAACCGTCAATCGCAACAAGCCAGCGCCGAGCACCACAGCAGCGACCGTCCACACAGCCAATGTGAATCGCGGGAATCGCAATGATGCCAGTAGCAGACTCATCCCATTGATGCCTATCGTGAAAGTCGGCCGGCCATCATAGTCTCTCGCATGGCTTGCGGCCCAGAGTTGTGATCCAATTCCACTGCCTTGATCTGGCATGCGGTAGACTTTGGCGCCTTCGCAACACCGTTCGGACCCCAGTGGAACACGACCTGAAAGCAGCCCAACTCGAAAGACGCCAAGTTCGGAAAGCAATGATTTCCGGTGTCCGATGGCTCGCTGCTGCGCGCATGATCGCCCAGGCTTCCAACTGGATAATCACATTTATCGTCATCCGCCTGCTGACGCCTACCGATTATGGGTTGCAGGCAATGGTCGCTGTAATTTACACGCTTGTCATGCTTCTGTCGCAGTCCGGCTATGATCGTGCGATTGCGCGACATGATGAATTCGGCACTATTGAGCTTAGGCAGATATTTGGTTTTAGTTTGGCGCTCAACACCGCTGTAATGGTGTTGATTTGGATTGGGGCACCGCTTGTCGCGGATTACTACCATGAGCCAGCAGTCATACCGCTTCTGAATGTGCTCGCTGTTGGTTTGGTGCTAAACGTCTTCAAGACGATTCCGATCGGCCTCGTATGGCGAAAACTGGATTATCGCAGCCATGCAATTGCAGGCCTGGTTGGGACTGTCAGTGCGGGAATCTCCACACTTGCACTCGCGATACTCGGCTTCGGAGTCTGGGCACTCATTGCCGGAATGCTGGTGTCGCCAGTTCTAAGCGCAATTTACCTGCAGATTGCGACTGGTTGGATGGTAATGCCAAGTCTCTCACCCAGCAGGGTGGGTTCGCTGATCAAGTACGCATTTACCATGAGCCTCGGTTTCTTCGTATGGATGGTCGCTACGCGGCTGGACATTTTTATTGGTGCCACGCAATTGTCAGCCGCACAAATTGGACTTTACGCGGTAGCAATTCAGCTGTGTGCGTTGCCGCTCGCAAAAATCGTGCCGCTTGCCAATGAAATTCTCTATCCTGCTTATGCGAGATTGCAGGATGACAGTGTTGCCGTAACCGCCTACTTCCAAAAGTCTGTTGCCAGTCTGTGTCTGATCCTGTTTCCAGGGTTTCTGGGTCTGGCGGCGGTATCTGAATGGGTCGTTCCGGTAATCCTCGGTTCTCAATGGGCGGGGGCAGAGCGAGTCATGGCAATCGTCGCGCTGGCGATGCCATTTCGAGTCGTAACGTCGATGTGTAACCCGATGTTGCAAGCCACCGGGAATGCCCGAATCATGCTGTGGACCGGCGCGTTCGCCGGCGTGTTTATCGCCGTGCTAATACTGTTCGGTTTGCGATGGGGCGTGATCGGGCTGGCAGCTGCAACTCTGGCTGCCGAACCAGTCGTTATGTCAGTTGTGGTGTGGCAAACACGTGACAATTCCGGGTTATCGTTGCGAACGCTCGCGACTACAATTGGTCCGTCTTTGGCAATATCCGTCGTGATGGCGATAATTGTTTATCAGCTAGGCAGAAAAATGTCCGATTTGATGCCGGATGTAGCAGTACTCGGGATTCAGGTTGTAGCCGGAATAATTATTTATTTTGTGCTTGCTGCTGTATTTTCGCGGCAGACGTTCTTTTCAACTTTGAGTATCATTCGTGCAAGCCTGGGTGAGTCCCATAAAGAAATCGATTCAATGACTGAAACACAAATTAATGGACAGGGCCTGGCGTCTTCGTTGCTCCGGAAATGGATCGGGCGGGCGTCGCCTGGTGGCGGACAGTCCAAGTTGCTGATCATAAAATATCATCGTGCAGAGAGTAGTTATGGTTTTGATCCTGAAAGGAGCACGGTAGAAGAATTTGAGGCACAGCTGGTGTTACTCAGGAATACTTTCACCGCAATTACTGTGGGCGAGGCTTCGCGCCACCTCAGAGAGGGAACCCTGCCTCCCCGGGCAGTTTGTATAACCTTCGATGACGGCTATGCCGACAATTTTCACATCGCCATGCCGCTCCTGAACCGGCATGGACTAAGAGCCACGTTTTTCGTGCCCAGTGGGCTGTTGGATGGTTCAGTCATGTGGAGTGACCAGATCGCAAACGTGTTTGCGACGGCTGGCGAGCGAATCAGGGAAGTCCGCGAATATCTTGCCGATGCCGGCATGCCGATCCGTTATGCTGAGTTGATGGACAAGTTGAAATATATGTCTGTCGATGCCCAGGAGACGATCGTTAGTGGTCTGTCTGCGTTTGGCAAGACCACGGGAGAATTGTCCAGGCTAATGAACGCCGAACAAATACGCGGTCTGGCGCAGGCGGGAATGGAGGTGGGCGGCCACACCGTCAATCATACTATATTGGCTAACGTGGATGAGGAGCGGGCGCGCCAGGAAATCAGTGGGTGTAAGACTCAACTCGAATCTATCATCGATGCACCCGTCTTGTCTTTCGCCTATCCAAACGGCCGCCGCGATCGCGACTATGCGGAACGCGATGTCAGAATCGTGCGCGAGGCAGGATTCGAGGCAGCGGTGAATACCGAATATGGTCTGGCCAGCAGGAGTGACGAGTTGTTCGAGTTACCGAGATTGTCGCGATATTTCGTAACCAAGCCGCGCCTGTTTCGCGTTTACATATAGAAACCAGCCTATTTGCACGAGCGGCTACACCTCAGAGTGGTAGCATGGGGTTTGACGTTCGTGTTTGGTAGGCCGAGCCATGGAAACAGTTATATTCGTGATAGCACTGCTTGCCGTGATGTATGTCTTGATCTGGGCCATTCGAAACGACGATGCAGAAGATGACGAGCCAACTCAAGGCCTGTTCCAGATGAAACACCACGATGAGCCTGCGCCAGAGAAGACCGAGGACGAATAGTTCCCCGTGCACCCCGACACGAACAAATCGCCACAGCCATAGATGCAGGCCTATTTTTGGGTCCGCATGACGCGCCGCCTGGCAAAGCCGGAACGGTACTCGTCACGAAAATGCTGCAGTAACGCCCGCGAAAAATTCAGTTCGGTATCGGGCTTGCGTCCCTCTGCGAGACGGATGATCTGACGGTAGTACCATGCCGCTCCGCCCTGAGTATTGAGCGCCCGAAAAGCAGCTACCGGGCTGGCCGGCCCAAGGACTCCGGGGCCAAGACGTAAGTCCAGCTCGTCCCGGCGGGCGTGAGTCGCCACTCCCTGCAGTAGCTTGCGCGGCAGATCGGGGTCCACGCACAGTGGCCGGGCCAAACCGATCACGTCCAGCTCGTCATCGGCCAATGCCGCATTCATGAAAGCCGAATCGCGAATACCGCCAGTCACTGCAAGCGGCGTGCTGGTACTCTTGCGAATCGCTTGTGCGTATTCCAGGAAATAAGCTTCTCTGCGTTTAGTGCTTTCCCGCACCGGTTCCTGTTGCCGGTCCGGGTTTCCGTTATATCCGAGCAATCGAGGTTGCTCGTAAGTACCTCCCGAGACCTCCAGAAAATCAATGCCACCATCCTGGAGCCAGGCTGCCACCTGGCAACTATCAGCTAGCGTGAATCCGCCTTTTTGAAAATCCGCCGAGTTGAGTTTTACTGCGATCGGAAAATCATCGCCGACAGTTTCGCGAACCGCCTGGACAGTTTCCAACAAAAAACGCGCGCGTCGAATGGGGTCGCCACCCCAGTCATCGGTGCGTTTATTGGTCAGTGGTGAGAGAAACTGGCTGATCAGGTAGCCGTGCGCTGCGTGAATCTGTACGCCGCTAAAGCCAGTCTCGCGCGCAACTCCTGCGACGCGGGCATAACCTGCAATGGCAGCTTCGATCTCATTCACTTCCAGCTGTCGCGGGCGCGCAAAATTGCCCAGTAGTTTCAGCTGCACCGGCGATGGCGCCACGGGCCTGTTGTTCACGATGCGGCTGCACTGCCGGCCTGGATGACTGATCTGCATCCACAGGTGATTATCTGCATGGGTGCCAGCCTCGGCCAGCGCGCGCAGGGCGGACCTGTCTTCATTGTGATCAATAACAATGTTGCCCGGTCGCTCAAGATAGCGCGCGTCGATCATCACGTTTCCGGTAATCAGCAGACCCGCACCGCCCGAAGACCAACGCCGGTATAGCGTTACCAGCGGATCTGTGACCCGGCCGAATGGATCGGCCAGGCCCTCCGTCATCGCTGCCTTCATCAACCGGTTTGGCAGGTGGGCGCCGCATGGCAGTGGCAGAGGCTGATTTAACAGGTTTTCCGGCATTGGTTCCTCGCTGCATGGCGGTAGGCTCATGGTACCTGACAGCCATACTGGCGTATTACTTGCGAAAACGGCAAAATCCGCCACCGAAACAACGTCTGACAGGGTCCGCGCAACATGCCGATTTATGAGTATCAGTGCCAGCAGTGCGGCCACAAAGTGGACGCGCTTCAGCGCATCAGCGAGCCGCCACTCACCGAGTGCCCGGATTGCGGTCAGTCGGCGTTGCGCAAGCTGGTCTCAGCCCCGAGTTTCAGGCTTAAGGGCGGCGGCTGGTACGAGACCGATTTCAAGACTGGCAGCAAGAAAAACCTTGCGGGCGAGCAGGAAGGGAAAAAGGCCGGTGGCAAGGAAGGTGAAAAGACGCCTGACACGAAAGCCGCCAAAACACCCAAGTCGCCTGATTCCGCCAAGGGCGACAAGGGCTCCGGTGATGGTGGCAAGGCCGCCTGAGCCGATAGATTCTTGCCTGAACCCGGCGCACTCCTTAACATCGTCCGATTCACCTAATCGTCCTTGCAAGCCGAGACTAAATAATGCGTACGCACTACTGTGGTGAAGTCACCGCCGAACTGACCAATCAGGAAGTCGAAGTCTCCGGCTGGGTACATCGTCGCCGTGATCATGGTGGCGTCATATTTATCGATTTGCGAGACCGCGAAGGGCTGGTACAGGTTGTTTTTGATCCTGACCGCGCAGATATCTTTGCGCTCGCCGACCGCGTGCGTAGTGAATTTGTCTTACATGTAAGCGGTACCGTGCGCCGCCGACCGGAGGGCACGGTCAATCCCAATATGCGTACTGGCGAAATCGAAATTCTGGCAACAGAAGCCGAGATACTCGGCGAGTCGGAGACCCCTCCGTTTCACCATGATGAAAACGCCGGCGAGGAATTGCGTCTGCGCTATCGTTACCTGGATCTCCGGCGCGACGAGATGCTTGCCAACATCCGATTGCGCCATCGGGTGACTCGCGCCTTGCGCAGTTTTCTCGATGACCGCGGATTTATCGATATTGAAACTCCGATGCTCACCAAGTCCACTCCGGAAGGCGCTCGTGACTATCTCGTCCCCAGCCGGACTCACCCCGGGCATTTCTTTTCGTTGCCGCAGTCGCCGCAAATTTTCAAACAGCTGCTGATGATGTCCGGTATGGACCGTTACTATCAGATCGTGCGTTGTTTTCGCGACGAAGACTTGCGTGCCGACCGTCAACCGGAATTCACGCAGCTC
>JAOTXR010000113.1 GCA_029862285.1 Gammaproteobacteria bacterium | reverse complement strand
ATGCATTCAAGAGCCGCTTGTGTAGCCGGATAGTCATGCAATACATAGAAGCGTTCCGGTGCAAAGTTGGCCGCAACGACCACGCCGAGCAGCAAGTCCAACAGGGCATCGCGATCCTCAGCCACCGAATCAGGCACTTCGACGCCGGACGATTCGCAGACCTTTGCGAGTTCGCCGGCGTCAGCGGTGTGCGGATCGATACCGGCATAACGCATGAAGGCTTCGTGATAAGAGATTTGTTCCGTTGGCGCGTTGGGCCTGCCGCACACAGCCAGCAGCTGCTGGATCAACGCAACGGTTTCATCGGCCACCCGTAAATGGCTGTAGCCGATTCGATACCATTCAATCATCGTGAATTCCGGGTTGTGGTACCTGCCTGCCTCACCATCGCGAAATACCGGACAGATTTGATAGATATCGCCACTGCCCGCACACAGCAGACGTTTCATTGCGTGCTCAGGCGAAGTATGCAGATACATCGGATCCGAATGACTCGGCCGGGCCACAATGCTGGGAATATTCGGATCGGGACACGAGCTGCTGACCAGCACCGGTGTCTGCACTTCCATCACACCACGGTCAGAAAAAAAACGTCGTGCAGTTTCGAGCAGACGTGCGCGTAACGCGAGCGCCTGTCGCTCTGCTGCCGGCTTCCATTTCATGCCCGGTTTAGTCGCGTGCGCGAGAAACGTATTCGCCCGTGCGAGTATCCACTTTGATCACTTCGCCTTCTTCGACAAATAACGGCACGCGTACGACGGCCCCGGTTTCCAGGGTTGCTGGCTTGACGCCGCCCTGGGCAGTGTCCCCACGCACGCCGGGATCGGTCTCGGTGATTTTTAGCTCGACGAAGTTCGGCGGCGCGACAACCAGTGGGGAGTTATTCCACAGTGTCACCATGCACATGTCCTGTTCCTTGAGCCATTGCGCAGCGTCGCCGACCAGCACTGCCTCTGCCGCGTATTGCTCAAAGGTGTCCGGCACCATGAAATGAAAAAATTCGCCATCCGTGTACAGGTACTGCATGTCCGTGTCCATAACATCGGCAGCCTCTATGGACTCGCCGGACTTGAATGTCTTGTCAATTACCCGCCCGGACTTGAGGTTCTTCAACCGGACCCGGTTGAATGCCTGTCCCTTGCCAGGTTTGACGAACTCGTTCTCTACGATGGTGTGCGGATCGCCATCTAACATCACTTTGAGACCGGAACGAAACTCATTGGTGCCGTAACTTGCCATTTGTTCCCAAAACCACGCCACCCAGGGGCGAACCGGCGACATGATACCCGCTGACGCTCAAGCTGTAACCGCTTTGGTCGATGCTTCGTCTGCCGGATCGGGATTCCGGCAACATCAGGTGGCATGCAGAAGACCGCCGCCTGGCCGGGCCTCACCTCGACCAGGACAAAGGCAAAGATTTGTCCAGCGAACGAAAACCTGAACCGGGTACGCATTTTGGGGCTGCTAACGCGTTATGATATCGCCGCCAAACCACGCCGGGAGGACCTGATTTGAGCGCGCAGGCTGGTATTCCAGTCATAGTTGTCACCCAAAGAGAGGACGACGTCGAGGCGATCAGCCGCTCTTTGCGTAATGCCGGACAGGCGGCGCATTGCCAGTGGGTGCAGGATGCCCGCTCCCTTCCGGACGTGTTGACGGCCGGACGGGCGCAACTCCTGACGGTGGCGGTGGACGGCGATATGGATCGCCTGATGCATGCCATCGATGCCCGCGATCGTTTGGCCCCGGGTCTGCCACTGCTCGCACTGGATCGGGAAGCCAGCGAAAAGACTATCGCGCGTGCCATGGCCGATGGCGCTCAGGATCTGGTGACCCTGGACGAACCGCAGCGTCTCAGCGCCGTCGCGGTACGCGAACTACGTGCCTACTGGACGCTGCGTGAAGTCAAGACCGCGCGAGCCGAAAACAAAGCGTTGCAGGAACAACTGGCCGGTCTGATAGACGAAGCTGCCGATGGCATTATCTATGTCGCCGAGGGAATCATCGCAAACATCAATCCAGCATGGCTGGAACTGTTTGGCTATGCGGATGCCGACGATTTGATCGGTACGCCGATACTTGATGTGTTCGCGCCTGAAAGCCGTGCTGCAATAAAAGGCGCACTGGTCGCCTGTAACCAAGGCAAATGGTCGGGTCACAAGATCTCAGTACGGGTTGAGAGCAGCGACGGTGGCAGTCTGGCGGTTCAGGCCGACGTAGAAAACAGCCAGCACGAAGGCGAGCCTTGTGTCCGCATCAGCATGGAACCGGAAACGCCAACTGTCGTCACTCCGGCGATTGCCGAACATCGTCATCCGGTCACTGGCTTGTTTCTTCGCGAGCACTTTGTGGAAAAACTCGAAGAAACGCTCGCCGGCCCGGCTGCGCCCGGCGCGACCATTCTCGCCTACATGAAACCCGATGATATGGATGAGACGCGCGACCTGCTCGACCCCATCGTCAGCGATCAGCTCATGCAGGACATGGCGCGAATGCTGAAAAATTCCGTCAAATCCAATGATCTCTATGGCCAGTTCGGTGGCGATATCTTCATGGTACTGCTGTCACGCGGCACGATGCGCGATGCCCGGGCATGGGCCGAGGACCTGTTGCGAACAGTGCGCCGCCATGTATTTGAAGCCGGCGACAAGTCGATTCCGATGACCTGCACGGTTGGCCTGGCGCAATACAACCCGCACAACGATGACGTCAACTCACTGATGACCAAGGCGCAGCATGCTTTCCGGGACGGCCGCAATGATGGTGGCGACAAAGTCATACTGCTCGAAAAAGACGGCTCGGTTGATCGCGGTGCCCCGGCAGTCGCCGTCGAGAAGGTCAAGCACGCGCTGATGAAGGATGGTTTCCGACTGGTATTCCAGCCGGTTGCCAGCATGATGGGCAAGAGTCGCCGGATGTTTGACGTACTGATTCGGATGATGTCCGACGACGGCAAAGAAATCATGCCAGCCGACTTTCTGCCGGTCGCGCGCCAAAACGGGTTGATGAAAAACATCGACCGCTGGGTAATTGGCAATTCGATTGTTTTTTGTGTCAAAGATCGCCCGACCCTGCTGTTCATTCGTCTGTCCGAGGAATCCATTCCCGACCGCACGCTGGTTCCGTGGATCGACAAACAACTCAAAGCCTATAATGTGCCGGCGTCGCAGTTGGTGTTCCAGATTACTGAACACAACGCTGAGGAACATCTCAAGGAAGCCAAGGAACTGGCGCAACAGGTCAAGGCGTTCGGCTGTGGATTCGCCATTGAGCACTTCGGCATGGGTCATCGGCCTTTGCAGGTACTCGAACACATCCCGACGGACTACATAAAAGTGGATGGCTCTCTGATGGAGGGTCTGGTGCGTAACCGCGAAATTCAGAAGCGGGTGCGGCTGTATATCGAGTCTGCGAAAGCAAAGAACATCGAGACGATCGCCGAGCGGGTTGAAGACGCCAACACCATGGCGGTGTTGTGGCAGCTCGGTGTTGAGTTCATCCAGGGCTACTACGTGCAGGGCCCCGAGGAAATCGTTCTCGAAACTGCCTGATGCTTCCGTGGCGACGGGCCTGGAACTTGTTCTTTCGAAATCAGGGGTGCTTGGATATGGCCGATAACAGGTCATAATGCGCTTTGCATGTCGCGTCGTGGTGAGCAGGCGGCAAGAATCGCCAGATGGGATGGTCAGGCTATGAGCTTTTTCGAAATCGGCGCGTTTCTGATCGGTCTGTCAGCACTGTTCGGCTATATCAATCATCAGGTCTTGCGTCTGCCGCATACGATTGGCCTGGTTATGATCGCACTTGCAGCATCGCTGGTCGTAATTCTCATTGAACTACTCAGTCCATCGGCGAATGTGCTCGATGCCGTGACTGGCGTGCTGCATCAGATCGACTTCCACGAAACCGTGATGCGTGGCATGTTGAGTTTTCTACTCTTCGCCGGTGCCATGCACGTCGATTTTGGCGTATTCAAGTCCCGAGCCAAGGCTATTGCATTGATGGCGACGATGGGAATATTGGTATCGACGTTTCTGATCGGCGGGGCGACCTGGGCGCTGGTGAATTTCTTTGGCACCGACATGCCGTTTATCTGGGCGCTGGTATTTGGTGCGCTGATCAGCCCGACCGACCCTGTTGCAGTGCTGGGCTTGTTCAAAACAGTCAATGTTCCGGTCACCCTGGAAGCAAAAATGGCCGGTGAGTCGCTCTTTAACGACGGAGTGGGCGTGGTTGTCTTTACCGTCGTCGTCGCCATTGCAATCGGTGGCGGTGCACACGGGGGCGAGACAGGCGTGCTGGATATCGCCCAGCTATTCGTTTTGGAGGCGGTCGGCGGAGCGGTCCTGGGCCTGATTGCCGGCTACGCCGGGTATCGTGCGATGTATCACATCGATGAACACAATCTCGAAGTCCTGGTTACCCTGGCAGTCGTGATGGTCACCTACGCGGTTGCCTTAAGACTTCACATGAGCGGGCCTATTGCCATGGTGGTCGCCGGCTTGTTTATCGGCAACAAAGGCATGGCTTACGCTGTCAGCGAAAACACACGCGATTATGTGCAAAAATTCTGGTCGCTGATCGATGAAATTCTGAATTCAATACTGTTCTTGCTAATTGGACTGGAGGTACTGGTAATAGCAAAACGAATCGATCATATCGAAGTCGCTTTATTGGCAATCCCTGTGACCCTGGCAGCACGCTGGATCAGCGTTTACATCCCAATTTCGATTCTGTCCCGACGCAATACCTTTACCAAAGGCGCCGTGCCAATACTGACGTGGGGCGGACTGCGCGGGGGCATCGCAGTAGCATTGGCGTTGTCTCTGCCAATGAACGAATACAAACCGACGATTTTGACGATTACCTATGCCGTGGTGTTGTTCTCCATTATCGTCCAGGGATTGACTATCAAACCCCTGGTCGAGCGCCTGGTGAACAAAGGCCGGATCGAAGATTCACCAGAGCCGGCTACGCGCCCCGGCTAACACTGCAGGAACCACCTGGCGCAATTACATTCAGGTGGAAAGCTGCTGCAGGTGACGAATGCGCTCGGTGAGCGGTGGATGCGTGGAAAAGAGTTTGCGCATACCGGACCGGACCCCGCCGGAAATACCCATTGCAGCCATTTGTTGCGGCAAATCCTCGGCCTGGCGACCTTGACCCAGACGTTCCAGCGCACGGATCATCTTGTCGCGACTGGCAAGATTTGCACCGCCGGCATCGGCGCGAAACTCACGATAACGTGAAAACCAGCGCACGATCATCGTTGCAACAAAACCCAGCAAGACCTGCATGAGCATCGATACCGCAAAGTAGCC
Organism: Gammaproteobacteria bacterium; assembly: GCA_029862285.1. Classification (GTDB taxonomy): domain Bacteria; phylum Pseudomonadota; class Gammaproteobacteria; order Steroidobacterales; family JABDKV01; genus JABDJB01. The sequence goes on along the minus strand of JAOTXR010000113.1, from coordinate 1,536 downwards.
AATACCGCCACCACCGCCGCCCCGGTTGCCACGCAAAGCCGAATTGACCACATGGCCGGCAATACGCGAGAAAAATATTACGAATGCGTTCAGCACACCTTGCAACAACGTCAGCGTCACCATGTCTCCATTGGCCACATGCGAAATCTCGTGCCCAAGCACGGCCTCAGCCTCGTCACGGGTCATCGAATTCAGCAGGCCCGCGCTCACCGCGACCAGCGCGCTGTTGCGACGCGCGCCAGTGGCAAAGGCATTAACTTCGGGCGAATCGTAGACCGCGACCTCGGGCATGCCGATTCCCGCCTGCCGCGCTTGTCGCTCCACCGTCTGCATCAGCCAGCGTTCGGTCTCGGTTTGCGGTGTCTCGATGACATGAGCCCCCGTCATTCTCTTGGCGCTCCACTTCGATATCGCCAGGGAAATGATCGATCCGGCCATGCCCCAGACCAGTGAAAACACCAATAACGCCCGAAAATCCATGGCGCCGGACTCGTCGATCATGCGATCGATGCCGAGCAGGCGGAACACGATTGCCAGCACCGCGAGAACCGCGATATTGGTCAGCCCAAACAGGATAATTCTCTTAAACATGACGGAAGTCTCATTTTGACGGATTAACATATTCTACGATGGCACAGTCATGGTTCATATGATGTAAATGATTGAAAATCCGTTGCAACTAGCTGATTCGAAGGATATGCTCCGCCAAACGGGACTCAGGGCGGTGCAAACGGTGTTCCGTAGCATGCGGGAGGCGGCACTCATGAATCGATGTCAAATTGCGCGCAGATCGCGCTCAGGCCTGTTCCATGGGAGTCTCGGCAAGCTCAGACTAGAGCATCGCGCCAGGGAAGCGGCCTATGGTGCGTTTTTCAGCACCGTGTTCCTGCTGTGCCAGTCACCTGCCAATTCACTGGCGATCGACGATATTCGGGTGCTGTCACGATTGGGCGAGCCGCTGCGCGCAGAAATCGTTGTTACGCCAGCTGCCGGAGAAGTTCTTGACCGCGGGTGCTTTAGCAGTACCCGTGCCTCGGGCGAGCTGCCTGGAATCGATCGGGTAAGCCTGAGCCTCAGCCGCAGCCTGAATGGACATGTCATCGGTGTAACCAGTGCACGACCAATGCGCGAGCCGATGAGCGAGTTCGTAATGCAGGTGAAATGCCCCGGCGTGCCTACAATGATCCGGAATTTTCTCGTGATGGTCGATCCGCCAACTGTCGCCGATGCGAACGCTTCGGCACAAGCCGCAACACTCACATCCCTGCGAACCACGCGCGCAGCTACGAGGTCAGCATCGACCGGCAATATCGAGCCCGGCAGCCGTTACATGGTGCGGCACGGCGATATGCTCTCGACCATCGCCTCACGCGTTGCCGGCCGGCCTGACTGGTCAGTGTGGCCCATCGCGCAACAAATCTATGCCAGCAACCCCGGCGCGTTCCTTCTTGGCGATCCAAACATGATCTCAGAAGGTTCGACCATTTATATCCCGCAACTCAGTGAAGTCGACATGCGCGCCACGGCCCGGGTGCA
>JAOTXR010000112.1 GCA_029862285.1 Gammaproteobacteria bacterium | reverse complement strand
CATTAGCTTACCGATCATTTCCGAGGCCGGTTCGGATATGGCCGGGATATTCAACACCCCCAGTGCAGACACAACAATGGGAAGCAGGATGGCGCCGAACATGAACGCGCCGCCAAACTTCGATACTTTCAGTTCATCGTTGCCTGTACGTACTGCGAGCTGTTCGTCTACTTTTCCCAGCCCCATTTCGACCAGCTGGGAAACGATCTTTGCGATTACCCACCCGGCATACATTATGATTCCCGCACCGATGATGTTCGGGATGGCCCCCATGAACTTGGTGACCATATCCTTCAGCGGTTCCAGCACGTCGGTAAGCCCGAAGAACTGAAGCACCGCCATCAGGACAAAAATAGTCAAAATCGCTTTGATTAGCGCGGCTATCGGTGACACCAGGTCTGTTATCGATCCATCCGCGTTGGTCCGGTGAAGGACATCTACTTTTTTCAGCACCCGTTTAAAAATACCGACGATGATTCGGACTACAAACAATCCAATGATCAGGATCGCAAGGCCGGTCAGCGCCTTGCCAAGCGCCGTGGATCCCGCCGGACCCAGCATACCGGTCAGTTTCTCGATTAGGTCGTTCATGATCTTCCCCAACTACGATTTGTTGAGAAGAATACTACGATGTCATCACCGTGAGCAGGCGGTCTGTAACAGTTGTTTTGAGGCCAGATTAGACTAAGTCTAAACTAAGGAGTCTTTGGTATTTCGTGACATTTTTTTTCTGACTATACTTGCGGCTCACAAGAACCCGGGTGATTGCCAGCCGGCCATCCTTTGGGGAAGGGGGAAACCAATGCGTATTCTGATCGGTGCCATGGCACTTCTGCTCTCGTTTTCTGCGTGGGCACAAACTGACGAAGAAAAGATCTATTTTTACGCGAGCTATTTCAACTGCGATCCAGTTGGAGAAGACGCAGCCGACAAGACCTTTGAGAAGTACTTCAAGCCAGCCTATGAGGCCGGCATGAAGTCGGGCGACATCACAGGGTGGGGTTATCTGAAACACATGACCGGAGGCAACTGGCGCCGGATCAATTATCACATGGGTAACAGCGTTGTCGGCGTATTGAATGCCGTCGAGAAACAGGGCGAGATAGTGGACAAAGCCCTGAAACCGCGTGATAACGATTTTGGCAGGGCCTGCCGTTCTCATGATGACTACGTGTGGGAAGTCAAAGGCGGTACTGTCGGCGCAGACCGTGGCAAGGTTGGGCTGTCAGTGTACTTTGTCTGTGATCTGAATAGCGAGAGCCGCGCCGACGAGCTGGTGGAAAAAGTATTCGCCCCGGCATACGACGCCCACATGGGTCCCGGTATGCTGACTTCGTGGGGCTGGAGCAGTCATGTGTTGGGAGGCAAATTCCGGCGCCTGCTGACGACAACCGCTGCCAGTATCGATGATCTCTTCAAGGCGCGTGCGGATTTGCTGAGTGGATTTTCCGGGTCGGCCGCCGGCCGCGAGTTCAACTCGATCTGTAGTTCACATGAAGACTATCTCTGGAACATTGAGATGGAAGCCCGTCAGAACTAGTTTTGGTTGTTAGCCCCCTCCCGGTCCGGGAGGGGGCGCACACCACAGTGCCGGATTACAAGGAAGAATTACCCGGTATATCAGAACAATAATGCTATCGAAAGATTACCGTGCGGTTCTCGTGCACGAGCACCTTGCGTTGAATATGCCACCATACCGCACGTGATAAAACCAGCTTTTCGAGGTCTTTGCCACGACGCACGTAGTCGTCGATCGATTCCTTGTGCGAGACGTGGATAACGTCTTGTTCGATAATCGGTCCCTGATCCAGATCCGCTGTCGCATAGTGAGCCGTTGCACCTATGATTTTGACGCCACGTTCGTGCGCCTGGTGATACGGTTTGGCACCGACAAATGCGGGCAGGAATGAATGGTGTATATTAATTATGCGGTTAGGAAACTCGGCACAGAATTCGTCGCTGAGTATTTGCATATATTTGGCCATCACAATGGTGTCGACCTGGTTTTCCCGCAGTAGTGCAATTTCCGCGCGTTCGACTTCCGGTTTGCGGGTCTTGTCGACATCGAAGTGGTGAAAAGCGATGCCAAACCGCTGGGCAGCGGGCTCCAGTGCCTTGTGGTTACCAATAATTAAGGGAATCTCCACACCGGGCAGCTCACCCGCCTCATAGCGGGCCAACAAATCGTAAAGACAATGATTCTGGCTCGTCACAAAAATCGCCAGACGTATCGGGGCGTCTGAGAAATAGAGCTCCGCATGCATGTTCAGCGGGCGAGTCAGCTTGGCGATCGCTTTGCCCAGCGCCTCGCGCGGAATGGTAAATTGCTCCAGACTCCACTCCACCCGCATAAAGAAAACGTCTGCATCAGTATCGACATGCTGATCCAGATGCACGATGTTGCCACCATTTCCGTGGATAAAAGCGGTCAGTTTCGCAACCAGCCCGGCCTGGTCCGGGCATGAAACGAGCAGAATTGCGTTGTGTGCTGGCATGAGATGAATGTAACGGGGAATTGATGTCCTGTCATGAAAACTGCTCGGTTAGTTCACAACGCGCCCAATCTTCCAGCTCTGAAGAATCAGTCTATACTGTCTATAGAGGGCGTTTTAAACGTCCGACGGGCTTTAGAAAATTTAGCAAAAACAGGCGCTTAATTGCCAATAATTAGACGCCGAGGCCGAGAGGTATCAATCATGAGAATCTGGCATCACTTTGCCCAATCAACGCTCGCCATTAGCTTACTTTTCTTTGCGCCGCAGATCATGGCCGGAACGGACCTGGATGCGGACGGTGTGCCCAACAACGCCGACAATTGCCTGCTGGCCAGCAACACCTCGCAGGCGGATACCGATAGCGACGGGTACGGCAATGCCTGCGATCCCGACCTCAACAACGATGGGATCGTGTCCTTTCCCGATGTCGCCCTGTTCAAGTCTGCCTTCCTGACCAACCCTGCGAGTGCAAACTGGAATGAAGATGCGGATTTCGATGGGGACAGTTTCATCGGCTTCCTGGATCTGGCGGTAATGAAAGCCCTTTTTCTCGGTCCACCGGGGCCGGTCGGCCAGGTTCGGTGGGTGAATCCGGAAAGCGGTAACTGGAACGAGCCGACAAACTGGTTTCCGGTCGGGATACCTGTCGCGCCCAACTTCGCGCTGATCGACACACCCGGCATCGTAGTAACCCATAACGATGGCAACAACTACGAATGCTCCGGCGTGTTCAGCGTAGCCGACATCGTGATATCAGATGCAAGTTCCCTGACGGTATTCGGTGACATGGATATGCAGGGCAATCTGACGCTGATTGACGCCAACTCCACGCTTCGCAACGCGAGGGTTATCCGAACGGTGGCTACAGAAGGCCCTGGACCGCTGACGGTCAATACCAACGTTACACTCGACAACGTCACGCTGGGTGTCGATCTGAGCTTGGCTAACGGGTTGCTGGTCGACTTTGAGAACGGTCTCACGTTGGACAACAGTACGCTGACCTTCATCAGTGACGGTTCTTTTACCCAGGCCCGTTTTGACGGCACCCAGACACTGGGTGGAACCGGAGAGATCCACTACGCGGGCACTACGGCGGGTGACACGCTGATCCGGTTGTTTGCCCAGAACAATGGCGACACGCTCACGATCGGTTCCGGCATTACCGTGCGCTCGCAACCCGCCGGCGGCTGGCTGGGCACCAGTAGTCTTGGCCGTGGACTCAACATGCTTGGCACGGTTATCGCCGATGACAGCGGCGCGGAAATCACCGTTCAGGGCGATGCCATGACAATCGATGGCACGTTGACCGCCAGCGGCGGCGGCAACATGCAGGTTGACGGTAACTGGACTGCCTCCGCGGGCACGACGATGACGGCAACAGGCGGATCGGAACTGGAGTTGTTCGGTAGCTGGAGCAGCGAGGCTACGGTAAGTGTCATTGGCGGGTTACTGGATATCGGCAACAATAACACCAGCCACAACTGGACCAATCTCGGAACGATAACGGTAACCGGTGATGCGCAAGTCGGCGGCGTGTTTGGCCCGGCCGACATCGGCAATATGACTATCGGCGGCATCACATCGCTGGATGGACGGATCATCCTGACCGGGCTGACATTCGATCTCGACACCGCACCCGGCACCTGGCAATTGACCACAAACGGCGTCATCCAGGACGGAACCGTTACCGGCACGCTGCTGGATATCGTCGGCCAGGGCGATCTCGATGGCACGACCCTCGCGGTGGTGGATACCGTCGCCAATAACGGCGTGCTGGTCGATGTCTTCAACGGTCTGACGCTGGCCGGTTCGTCCTTCACACTGGTCAGCAATGGTTCATTCACACAGATGCGCTTCTTCGGTGACCAGACACTCGGGGGTACCGGTGAAATCCTCTACGGCGGGACCACGGCGGGCGACACGCTGATCCGCATCTACGCGGTGGCCAATGGTGATGTGTTGACAGTCGGTTCCGGCATTACCGCCCGCACGCTCACTACCGGTGGCTGGCTCGGTACCAACGCCGCCGGACGGGGCCTGACATTTCTCGGCCGCGCCATCGCCGACGTCGACGGCGCCGAACTCACGGTACAGGGCGATCAGATGACGATCGACGCGGTTCTTCTGACTGCCAGCAATGGCGGAACCCTCACTACCGATGGTGTATGGACCGCTTCTGATACAACCACGATGACAGCAACCAACGGCAGCGAACTACAGTTGTTCGGTAGCTGGAGCAGTGAAGCGGATATCGATGTTACTGATGGTCTGCTGGATATTGGCGACAATAACAGCAGTGACAGCTGGACCAACCTGGCCCCGGGATCGATCACGCTGGTGAACTCCGATGCCGAACTTGGCGGGATCTTTGTACCCGACGACATCGGTAACACCACGATCGACGGGTTTACGACCCTGAACGGCCGTCTTATCCTCACGGGGTCCTTCAACCTCGACGTGGCACCGGGCACCTGGCAACTCGGCACCGACGGCGTGTTCCAGGACGGTACCGTCACCGGGACCTCGATGGATATCGTCGGCCAGGGCGATCTCGATGGCACGACCCTTGCGGTCAATACGACACAGAACAACGCCACTACCGTCGATGTCTTCAACGGACTGACACTGAATTCCATCTACACCATGATCAGCAACGGCTCGTTCACACAGATGATCTACCGCGGGAGCCAGACGCTCGATGGCAGCGGAGAGATCCTCTATGGCGGGACCACGGCGGGCGACACGCTGATCCGCACCTACGCGGCGGCCAATGGTGATGTGTTGACAGTCGGTTCCGGGATTACCGTGCGCACGCAACCCGCCGGCGGCTGGCTGGGTACCAATAGTCTTGGTCGTGGACTCAACATGCTTGGCACGGTCATCGCCGATGACGCCGGTGCCGAAATCACTGTCCAGGGCGATCCGTTGAGTATCGATGGCACGCTGACAGGCAGCAACGGGGCCGATATTACCGTTGATGGTGACTGGACAGCGTCGGCCGCCACGACGATGTCCATGAGTGGCGGCGGTACCCTGGCGCTGCTGGGGACCTGGTCCAGCGAAGCCGCGGTAACCGTGACCAACAGCCTGCTCGACATCGGCGACAACGCAACGGACCCGTGGACCAACCTGGCCCCGGGATCGATCACGCTGGTCAACTCGGATGCCACTTTCGGCGGCTCGTTTGCGCAGTCCGACCTGGGCACCATTACTTCCAACGGTAACGTCACGGTCGACGGTCTTCTCGATAACACAGGTGAAACCCTGAACATCGATACGTTGCCTGGCGACTGGCAGCTTGGAACCGGTACGATCTCCGGCGGCACCATCACCGGCACTACACTGGAGATCGTAGCCTCCAACGGGGAACTTGACGGTGTCACGCTCAGCGCAGATATGAATCTGAATAACGGTGTGATACTGGATCTGACTAACGGGCTGACGCTCAACAACGTGACGGTAACGCTGATAAGCAATGGTTCATTCACGCAGCTGAGAGCGGATGGCACACAAACCGTCGGTGGCACCGGTCTGATCCAGTTCAGCGGCACCACAACCGGCGACACGCTAAATCGTTTCATTCCCTTGGCCAATGGCGACACGCTGACAATCGGGGCGGGCGTTACCATCAGTGCCGACACGACCGGTGGCTGGGTCGGCAGTAATTCGCTCGGCCGCGGTCTCACGCTGGAAGGCACTGTCAACTCCGGTTTATCGGGACACAAAGTATTTATCTATGGAGACGTACTCGCGATTTCCGGTGACGCGGTTGCTACCGCTGGCGGGGATATCCAGGTCTCCGGCGACTGGACGGCTGCGGCCAGCGCGACTGTATCGATCAGCGGTGGCGGCGAGCTGGAGCTATTTGGTCAATGGATCAACAGCGGTGCAATCACCGTTACCGATAGCCTGCTCGATATCGGCAACAATGTGACGACGGATATCTGGACCAACCTGGGCACCATCGACCTGGTCAACTCTGATGCGGAACTCGGTGGCCTGTTCGTATTCGCCGACCTGGGTACATTCGCGAGTAACGGCACCGTCACAGTTAATGGCGAACTCGACAATACCGCGCTGACGCTGGACCTCGATACTGTCCCCGGTACCTGGCAGCTCGGCGCGGGTGGCGAGATTATCGGCGGCACTATCACTGGAACCAGCTTCCTGATCAGTGGCAGCGGCGACCTCAATGGCGTCACGCTTTCAGTCGATACCACTGTTGCAAACGCCACCGTGTGCACGGTCACGAACGGTCTGACGCTGCTGGATAACATATCGGTTACCATTGCCAGCGATGGTAGTTTCACATTCCTGCGTTTCTCCGGTACGCAGACGCTGGGTGGCACGGGTGAAATCCTGTTC
>JAOTXR010000111.1 GCA_029862285.1 Gammaproteobacteria bacterium | reverse complement strand
CGATACTTCGCCGCGGCCGGATACGGTGACAATACGTGCGTCGTCACTCACTGCGGGTGCGGGGACTATCGATAACGCAAATATTGCGATGATCGTACATACAGATTGCAACTCTTCGCTCCAACATTAGCACTGGTTCAGAGATAGCCAAGTGCAGTTATATCGCTAGATGACAAAAAGTACAAACTTTCTGTAAGGCGCATTGGAGCAACTAAGTTAGAATGTTCCGCATGGCGGCACAGTTCGAAGAAGTTGGACCGGGTATAACAGCGATCGACACGCAGTACATGCGACCACGCATGGATGCGAGTCATCTCTTGGTTGACAATGGCATAGCCGCATTTGTGGATACCGGTACTACCTATTCGGTCCCGTTGTTGCTGGAAACATTGCGTGACAAACAGATCGCCGCCGATGCGGTGGCCTATATATTCCTCACACATGTGCATCTGGACCATGCCGGTGGTGCCGGCGCCTTATCCAACGCGCTGCCACAGGCCAGGGTTGTGGTGCATCCGCGTGGTGCACCACACATTATCGATCCGACCAGGCTGATTGCCGGCAGCAAGGCCGTTTACGGTGAGCAGAACTTCCAGCGGCTCTATGGAGCGATTCCGCCGATTCCAAAGGAACGTGTCGTGATCGCCGAAGACGGCGACCGGTATCGGGTTGGCAGTCGCGAATTCACTGTGATCCACACGCCGGGCCACGCTTTGCATCATTATTGCCTGGTGGATGAGAAAGAGGCGTTGGTATTCTCAGGCGATAACTTCGGCCTCTCCTACCGGGAATTCGATACCGACAAGGGTGCATTCATATTTCCAACCACGACGCCGGTGCATTTCGATCCGGAGCAATTGCACGCATCGCTGGATCGCATAATGAGCTATCGCCCGGGCGCGGTTTATCTGACTCACTACAGCCGGGTCGGTGAGACTGCCCGGCTGGCAGCAGACTTGCGTCTCGGTATCGATGCTTTTGTCGCAATAGCCGAGCGTCGGGAGCAGGCGAAGGACCGCAGCGCAAGTATCGCATCAGACATGTACAACTGGCTCAGTGACAGGCTTGACCAACACGGCTACACCGGTAACGAATCAGAGCGTCACCGCCTGCTCGATGGCGACATCGAGTTGAATACACAAGGTCTCGAGGTCTGGCTGGAACGCCGGAAGAAGACGAGCGCGAGATGAACGAACAATTTACTGCACTTAGGGTTCACAACGAAGAAGGTGTAATCCAAAGCCGTTTCGATCTCATTACTCTCGAAGACCTCGGTGCTGGCGATGTGGTTATCCGGGTCGAGTACTCGAGTATCAATTACAAGGATGCGTTGGCCGCGACCGGTAGCGGGCGGATTTTGCGACGGTATCCGCTTGTCGGCGGGATCGACCTGGCCGGCAGGGTGGTGGCATCAGAAGATGCCCGCTACACAGCAGGCGACAATGTGCTGGTGACCGGCTGCGGGCTCAGCGAAACTCACGATGGTGGCTATGCCGCGTATGCGCGTGTTCCCGGTGACTGGGTAATACCGATGCCGGGCGGACTCGATAGCTGGCATGCGATGTGCCTCGGTACCGCCGGATTCACCGCCGCGTTGGCGATCCACCGCATGGAACACAACGGTCAGGAGCCGGGAAAGGGCCCGGTGGTGGTAACCGGGGCGAGTGGCGGCGTCGGCAGTCTCGCGATCGACATGTTGTCGGGCCGCGGTTACGAAGTGGTTGCCGTCACCGCTAAGCGTGAGGCCCACCACTATCTGTGTGACATTGGTGCCGCCCGCGTGCTGCCACGTGACGAGATCGACTACGGTTCCCGACCGCTGGAGAACACGCTCTGGGCCGGTGCCATAGACAATGTCGGTGGCGACATGCTCACCTGGCTCACCCGTACCGTCGATTTCTGGGGCAATATCGCCAGCATTGGTCTCGCAGGCAGTCACAAACTGGAAACCACGGTCCTGCCGTTCATCCTGCGTGGTGTGAATCTGTTGGGAATCAACTCATCGGCCACGCCCCGTAAGCTGCGGCTCGACGTTTGGGACCGTATCGCCGGCGACCTGCGGCCCCGGCATCTTGATAAGATAGGCACCCGCACAGTGGAACTCGCCGAAATCCAGGCGGTCTTTGACAAATACCTGCGCGGAGAGGTCACTGGCCGTACGGTCGTGAAAATCCCGGGCGAGACTTAAGGATAAACAGATGAGCTATGAACTGAACCCGCGACCGGTCGCACAACTCGGCGTAGAGAGTCGTGGTGCGTTTATCAATCGCACCTACCTGCACTTGTTCGGTGCGATCACCCTGTTGGTCGCTCTCGAAGCCTGGTTTTTTCAAAGCGGTATTGCGGAGCAAATCAACGCCTTTCTGCCTCGTGGAACCGGTTGGTTGCTGGTGCTGGGGGTGTTCATGCTGGTCGGATGGGGCGCCAGTCATGTCGCTCACCGGGCCAGAAGTTTGCCGGCGCAGTACGCGGCATTGGGTGGGTTTGTGTTGGCCGAATCGATCATCCTGGTGCCGTTGCTGTATCACGCGATGCGTATTTCGCCGGATATTCCCAAGCAGGCTGCCGTCGCAACCATTGTCGCCTTTGGGGCATTGACGGCAATTGCATTTGTGACCCGAAAGGACTTCTCGTTTTTGCGCAGCACGCTAATCTGGGGCGGTGTAGTCGCTATCGGTCTCATCGTGCTGGGTTTGTTATTTGGTTTTCATCTCGGTACCTGGTTCTCGGTGGCGATGATTGCCTTTGCGGGCGCGGCGATACTCTATGACACATCGAATGTGTTGCATCACTTTCCGGAAGATCGCTACGTCGGCGGCGCGCTGGAGTTGTTCTCATCGATCGCGTTGATGTTCTGGTATGTGCTGCGGTTTTATATGCACAGCAGCGACTAAAGCGCCTTTCCTGGCTGATAATCTCCGCGCTGTGGCGCGCGACGTGGGGTACAATACGCGCCCCTGATTGCAGCCGAGGCTGGAAATGTCGACCGATTCTGCCGGTGCCCGTTTTTGGGATGCACTCAACACAGAGCAACCACTGCAGGTGGTCGGCACTGTAAACGCGTATAGCGCGCTCCTGGCAGAACGCAGCGGCTTTCGCGCAATCTATCTTTCCGGCGCCGGTGTCGCCAACGCATCTTTTGGCATGCCGGATCTCGCCGTGACAACTTTAAACGACGTGTGCGAAGACATCCGTCGTGTCAGCGGCGCGACGGAGTTGCCGTTGCTGGTTGACGCCGATACCGGATGGGGCCAGGCGTTCATGATCGCCCGCACCGTAACCGAGATGACGCGCGCCGGAGCGGCAGGCCTGCACATCGAGGACCAGGTACAGGCCAAGCGCTGTGGTCATCGTCCCGGCAAGGCGCTGGTTAGTGCCTCGGAAATGGTCGATCGAATCCGCGCCGCCGCGGACGCAAAAACCGATGCCCGGTTTGTAATCATGGCACGTACCGATGCGCACGCCGTGGAAGGCCAGCAGGCAGCGGTCGATCGGGCGGCACGCTACGTAAAGGCCGGTGCAGACATGATATTTGCCGAAGCGTTACAAACTTTGGACGAATATCGCCAATTCACTGCGGCAGTCGATGTCCCGGTGTTGGCGAATATCACTGAATTTGGCAAGACGCCGCTGTTTACGACGCGGGAACTGGGCGATGCCGGCGTTAAGCTGGTGCTCTATCCGCTCTCGGCTTTCCGCGCGATGAGCGCGGCGGCAATCCAGGTGTACGAGACGCTGCGTAATGACGGTACGCAAAAGAACGTCGTCGACGCAATGCAAACGCGCGAACAGCTCTATGAGGTACTCGGCTATCACGAGTACGAGAAGAAGCTGGACAGATTATTTTCAGAGAATTCGGACTAGAGGTTAGAGAACATGGCAAAAACAGGAGCTGGCGCGGGCCTGCGGGGAATAAAGGCGGGCAGCACCTCGATTTGTACGGTGGGCAGCGAGGGCAACAGTCTGCATTACCGTGGTTACAGTATCGACGAACTGGCGGAGCAATCCACTTTCGAAGAGGTCGCATACCTGTTGCTCTATGGTTCGTTGCCCGACCGGTCGCAACTGGATGCTTATCGGCAAAAACTGAAAAGCCTGCGTGGCTTGCCTGACGCATTGAAAGTGGTGCTGGAGCAGATTCCAGGCAATGCCCATCCGATGGATGTACTGCGTACGGGTTGTTCCATGCTGGGCACGCTGGAACCCGAACCAGACTTTTCCCGACAGGACGATATTGCCGATCGTTTGCTGGCCAGTTTTCCATCGATGCTCGGTTACTGGCACCGCTTTAGCTCTGCTGGAGAGCGTATCGAGGTGGAAACTGACGACGATAGCCTGGCCGGTCATCTGCTACACACTATCACCGGACAAACACCCGGTGAGCGGCATCAGCGTTGCATGGATGCGTCCCTGATTCTTTATGCCGAGCACGAGTTCAATGCATCGACCTTTGCTTGTCGCGTATGCGCCGGCACGCTGTCGGACATGTATTCCTGCGTCACCGCCGGCATCGGCACGCTGCGGGGGCCGTTGCATGGTGGTGCCAACGAAGAAGCGATGGCAGTCATCGAGCGTTTCCGCACGGCAGACGAGGCAGTCGGCGCCGTGAAGGAGATGCTGGCCCGTAAGGAAAAAATAATGGGTTTCGGTCACGCGGTGTACAAAATCCGGGATCCACGCAACGCGATAATCAAGGAATGGTCGCGGCAACTATCCGAAGACGCTGTCGATGCCCACCTTTACCCGGTGTCCGATGCAATTGAAAAGCTGATGAAAGAAGAAAAAGGGCTCTTCGCGAACCTCGATTTTTTCAGCGCCAGTGCCTATCACTTTATGGGCATACCTACGCCGTTGTTTACTCCCTTGTTTGTCTGCTCGCGTGTTACTGGCTGGGCGGCGCATGTCAAGGAGCAGCGTGCCGACAACAAGCTGATTCGACCCGGTGCGGAGTACACTGGGCCGGCGAACCGATCGTATACACCCATCGAACAACGCGCCTAGGAGACACCATGTCAGGAGTCATACGGTCGGCCGAACGGCCGGCCCCCGATCAGGCGCTCGTCGATATCGCCGACTACGTCAGCAATGACCAGGTTCACAGCGAGCTCGCGTATGAAACGGCACGTTATTGCCTGATGGACACGCTTGCCTGTGGCTTTCAGGCACTGGATTACCCGGCCTGCACCAAGTTGCTGGGGCCGGTAGTGCCAGGGGCAACCATGCCGGGTGGTGCGCGAGTACCTGGTACGTCGTTTGAACTGGATCCGGTACAGGCAGCGTTCAACTTCGGCGCCATGGTGCGTTGGCTTGACTTCAACGATACCTGGTTAGCCGCAGAGTGGGGCCATCCATCGGACAATCTCGGCGGCATTCTTTCAGTAGCCGATTACCTCAGCCGCAAGGCGGCCGCCACCGGTGGCGAACCGCTGCTTATGCGCGACGTGCTGACCGCGATGATCAAGGCGCACGAGATACAGGGTGTCATCGCGTTGGAGAATGGTTTCAATCGCGTCGGGCTCGACCATGTGCTGTTGGTGCGCACTGCATCGACGGCGGTAGTGACACAAATGTTGGGAGGGACGAAGGAACAGGTGATCAACGCTGTTTCCAATTCATGGATGGATGGTGGCGCATTACGCGCATACCGACATGCGCCAAATACAGGTTCGCGCAAGAGTTGGGCGGCCGGCGATGCGACAAGTCGCGCGGTACGTCATGCGTTAATTGCGTTGAGCGGGGAGATGGGCTACCCGTCGGTATTGTCAGCGCCGAAATGGGGTTTCCAGGATGTACTGCTGGATGGCAGGTCGTTGTCCTTTTCGCAAGGCTACGGCGACTACGTGATGGAAAATGTATTGTTCAAAATTTCATACCCTGCCGAGTTTCATGCACAGACTGCTGTGGAAGCCGCGATGAAATTACATGATCAGGTAAAGGACCGCCTCGATGAAATCGAACGGATAGTAATCGAAACCCAGGAACCTGGCGTACGCATCATCGACAAGACAGGACCGCTGGATAATCCGGCAGACCGCGATCACTGTATTCAGTACATGACGGCGATTCCACTCATCCATGGCCGGCTGACCGCAGCGGATTACGAGAACGACGTCGCGCGTGATCCACGCGTGGATGGTTTGCGAGAAAAGATGAAAGTGCGCGAAAACGAAACCTTCACGCGCGACTACTACGATGCGCAAAAGCGCTACATTGGCAACGCGGTTCAGGTATTTTTCAGCGACGGCACCAGCAGCGAGCGAGTCAAAATCGATTACCCGATCGGCCATCGTTTGCGCCGGGAGCAGGGTATCCCGCTGCTATTGGAGAAGTTCGAGCACAGCGTCGCGGGCAAGCTAAAGCCAGCCCAGTGGCAATCGTTGCGCGAACTGGCCGATGACCAGCGGCGCCTGGAGCAGATGTCCGTCGACGAATTTGTTTCCCTGCTTGTCGTCTAGGCGCCGCGGAATCGCTGCCCCCCGCATTCTCTGACATAATTGGCCGCGAGTAGCGGTCCAGGGCGCCGGTAGCCTAAAGGCCACCATTATTCACACCCTTGACACACTTTTACTCAAATTTTTTATTTGGTCGTTTCATACTGGGCGACTATTTTGCGTTAACTATGCTGGGCACTTGGATGAACAACAAGACGTTTTTGCTAAGAAGCTGTTCCGGATTGATTGCTGCTCTGGTGCTCGCGACTGCTGCGCAGGCGACGCCGCAAATTCTCGACTGGGACGCGCAAACGTGGTTGCCTGAGGGCAACACCAACCTTTCCGAGTCCTATACCACAGGTGGTGGCGACGTCACTGTGACCTTTGGTGGTAATACGGCCGAACTCGATCAGGCGGTCACCCAAGTCTGGTTTTCGCCGTCAATCAACCAGCAGAATACCGGTGGACTGGTCC
>JAOTXR010000110.1 GCA_029862285.1 Gammaproteobacteria bacterium | reverse complement strand
GGTCGCGCCGGGGTCAATGTGCGGGCGATTGCACAGGGGTCTTCGGAGCGCAATATTTCGGCGGTAATCGACGATAGTGACACGGTGCGTGCGCTGCGTGCGGTACACGCCGGCTTTTATCTGTCGCCACAGACCTTGTCGATCGGAATTATAGGCCCGGGATCGGTCGGTAGTGTGCTGCTGGAACAAATGTCCGGGGAGACCGCGCGTTTATCCAGCGAGCTCAACCTGGATTTGCGTGTGCGTGCATTGGCAAGCTCGCGGTACATGCTGCTCGATGACCGGGCGATAGATTTACACCACTGGCGCGACCGTCTCGGCGCCAGCGGCGAACCACTGGACCTGGATCATTTTATTTCTCATGTTCAGACTGAGCACATCCCGCACTCGGTGATTATTGACTGTAGTGCTTCGAAAATCGTTGCCGATCGGTATGCGCAGTGGCTGGCGCGGGGCATTCATGTCATCACGCCCAATAAGAAAGCCAATTCGGACAGCTACGAATACTATCAGCGTCTGCGGCGGGAGAAGCGGGCCGGGGATGCCCGTTATTTATACGAAACGACCGTTGGCGCGGCGCTACCCATTATCCAGACCGTGCGCGACTTGCGCCAAACCGGGGATCGTATCCAGCGGGTCGAGGGGATACTCTCGGGGACACTCGCATACTTGTTCAACCTTTATGATGCCACGCGTCCGTTTTCGGAGCTGGTTCGAGAGGCTCGCGAGCATGGTTATACCGAACCGGATCCGCGTGACGATTTGTCCGGAATGGACGTTGCACGGAAAGTGGTCATCCTCGGTCGCGAGATGGGTCTGGACCTGGAGCTGGGCAGTATCGAGCTCGAAAGCCTGGTGCCGGAATCGCTGCGTGCCGGTTCGATTGGCGATTTTCTCGATGGCCTGAGTGATTACGATAACCTGATTCTCGATGTCTACCGCGATGCCGAGCAGGCCGGGGAAGTATTGCGATATATCGGGCGGCTGGAAGCCGACGGACGTGCCAGCGTCGGGCTGGAATCGGTGCCACGAGATCACGCGTTTGCGCATATCAACCTGACGGATAATATTGTTCAGTTCGAGACTGCGCGCTATTGCGAAAACCCGCTCATCGTTCAGGGCCCGGGAGCCGGGCCGGCGGTAACCGCCGGTGGCGTATTCGCTGACTTGCTGCGACTGGCAGGATACCTGGGTGCATCGCTTTGAAATCGGCTACGGCCTTCGCTCCGGCATCGATTGGCAACCTCGCCGTTGGTTTTGATGTATTGGGTCAGGCAATAGCCGGTCCCGGTGACCGGTGCACCGCGACGCGCAGCACCCGGCAGGGTGTCACTATCACCGCAATACAGGGCTTGCCCTGTGCGGTGCCAATCGAAGCCGAAAAGAACACCGCCGGACGTGCGGCACAGAGCCTGCTGGAGTCCAGCGGTGCCGGGTTTGGCATCGAACTGGTTCTGCAAAAAGGCATACCTTTAGGGTCCGGCATGGGCGGCTCGGCCGCGTCCGCCGTTGCTGGCGCTGTTGCTGTCAATGCATTGCTGGATTCGCCACTGTCGGTAAAGGATCTGCTGGTGCATGCAATGGCCGGTGAGGCGCTGGCCGCCGGTGGTGTGCCACATGCAGATAACATCGCACCATCGCTCCACGGCGGGCTGACGCTGGTACAGGGACACGAGTCGCCGGTCGTTTCTTCTATCCCGGCACCGACTGGTTTGTTGTGTGTGCTGGTGCATCCGCATTTGCAGGTCGAAACCAGCGTAGCCCGCGCCCTGTTGTCGACGAGCGTGCCCATGGACCGGGTGGTCGAACAATTAGCGGCGCTGGCCGGTTTTATCACGGGTTGTTTTCGTGACGATCCGGGACTCATCAGCAGCTCGTTGGGCGATTACATCGTTGAACCACAGCGCGCACACATGGTCCCGGCTTTTCACGCAGTCCAGCGGGGCGCCCTGGACAGCGGCGCCCTGGGTTGTTCGCTGTCCGGTAGCGGCCCGAGTGTTTTCGCCTGGGCGCGTGCGGACGATGCCGAACGCGTTGCTGCTGCGATGCAGGCAGCATTTGCAGCAGCAGGCGTGGCAAGTGACCGGTGGATCTCGGCGCTCGATGCCCCGGGCGCCCGAATCGAATCGTAGTGGACTACCAAAGTACCCGCGGGCAGAGTCGACCGGTCAACCTCAGCGAGGCGGTGCGTCTGGGATTGGCCGGCGACGGTGGTCTGTTCGTTCCCGGCGTTTTCCCCAGCTTTGAGGTGGCGGATTTTGCCGGTGCCGAGGGTTTGGCGGCGGTGGGTCAAATCCTGCTGACACCGTTTTTCAGCGGTGACCCGCTGGCTGCCGAGCTCGCGGCGATCTGTGATGACGCTTTTAACTTCCCGACGCCAGTCAAACCGGTAGCTGCCAAGCCCGGTCTTGCGGTGCTGGAGCTGTTTCACGGGCCTACCGCCGCATTCAAGGATGTGGGGGCACGCTTTCTGGCCGCCTGCCTGGAACGTATCGAGCAGCGGATGACCGAGCCGTTGAAAGTACTGGTCGCCACATCCGGCGATACCGGCGGGGCAGTCGCTGCGGCGTTTCACGGCCGCCCGGGTATTGAAGTGTATGTGTTGTATCCGGCCGGCATGGTCTCGCCGCGACAGGAGCAACAGCTGACCTGCTGGGGCGACAATGTCCATGCATTCCGGGTGGCGGGTGTATTCGACGATTGTCAGCAACTGGTCAAGCAGGCATTTGGCACGCCGGATTTACGGGCGGCCCGGCGTCTGACGTCGGCCAATAGCATCAGTATCGGAAGATTGCTGCCTCAGGCTGTCTACTACGCGGCCACGGCGTTAGCGCATTGGCGAGAGCACGGCCAGGCGCCATCTTTCATAATTCCCACCGGCAATCTCGGTAATGCCGTCGCGGCAGTCTGGGCACGTCACATGGGTTTGCCCGTGGATCATGTGTACCTGGCCACCAATGCCAACCGGGTGATTCCGGATTATTTGCGCAGCGGGCAGTGGCAACCCCGCCAGAGTCTTGTCACCCTGGCGTCAGCCATGGACGTCGGTAACCCCAGTAACATGGAACGGTTGCGTCATCTGTACACCGGTAAGGACATCGCGCGACAAAAGATCGACGCGTGGGCGGTTAGTGACGAACAGATCGCGCAACAAATAGTCTGCGACTATCGTGACAACAAATCGCTTTGGTGCCCGCACACTGCAACAGCGGCTTTCGTGTACGATCATTACGTGCCAAAAGTACCGGATTGCGCACACATAATGGTCGCAACGGCACACCCCGCCAAATTCGAAACCGTCATTGAACCATTGATCGGTGAGACAATACTGGTGCCACCAAGCCTGGAAAGACTGATGCATCTGCCGTCCCGGTATGTCGAGATCGAACCCGACTTCGCTGCATTCGTAGAGATTCTCTCAGGCGCCTGATCTGCGCAGATACGGTTCCTGACGATCATATCGATGGTCGGTATTTCGTCAAATACAGCCGGGGCCTTTGGAAAAGTTTCGAAGCCATATCAACTTTCTCTGTTTCATTTGTGAGAACAGTGCTGAGTTATGCCCGCTGTGGATAACTCTTCGAAATATCAGTGGCGACGGAGACTAAGTAGAATAGACGCCGCATGGAATTTAGGGAATGAGTGTTGGCATGGCACCAGAATTAACGGCTACCTTGTCTGTCGTCGCTGCGTCGGCGGGGCTGATCGCTTTTATGTCCAGCTCCCGTCGTCGTGCGCGGCGTACTTTATTAAAATGCATGCGCGCCATCTCTCACGATTTCATGGAGCGGGTAATTATTCCGGATGGTCTCGATGGCCAAATTGAAGTCGATTTTCTGCTGCTGACCTCGCGCGGTTTGCTGGTGCTCGATGTCAAAGAGATTGGTGGAATTGTTTTTGCGGGAACCAGTCTGGATCGTTGGGCGGTAATGGATGGTTCGGAACGTTTTAACATCAACAACCCAATCGGGCCGTCGATGGCGCGCGTGGTCGCGGTCAAACGGCTCGTTCCGGATGTGCCGGTACACGGACGCATCGTCTTCAACGACGGAACAGATTTCCGCGGTGGCGAGCTGCCTCAGGTGGTTTCGCTGGCGCAATTGCGCGAACAGTTTCCTGCGGCCAAAGCGGCCGCACCTGACCGGGCCATCGATGCCTTTTATAGCGAGTGGTTGAAGTTGCGCGAGGCAACGGCAGCGGCCTAGTAAAATCAGCGATCTGCAGAGGATACCTTATATGCTTTCAAAGTGGCGCGCCGGGCTTGGCCTGGTGGCTGTGGTGGTCTGCAGTTGTCTCTCGGCACCGCCGGTCAGCCCCCACGATATGGACGGCCTGGCCGAGCAGTACGTGCGGCTGGTCCTGGCCCTTGGCCAGCACGATGCGGATTTTGTCGATGCATATCACGGACCGGAGCAGTGGCGGGAAGACGCGCGGCGCGACGAATTGTCGCTGGATGGAATTTCGATCAAGGCCGGCTTGCTGCGCAGTACGGTTTCCGCAGGCGATCTGGGGCGTGATACACCAGTTGACGGACAACGACGGACGCTGTTGCTCAAACAACTGACTGCGGTACAGACGCGCGCGGATCTTCTGCGGGGCAAAAAATTTAGCTTCGACCAGGAGGCGCGGCTGCTTTACGATGCAGCGCCACCGCATTATGAGGCCGGCTATTTCGAGTCATTGCTGGTCGAGCTCGACGCGCTGCTGCCCGGTGAAGGATCGCTGTCCGAGCGTCGCAGTCGTTTTCGCGACAGTTTTGTCATACCTTCCGAGCGGCTCGACGCGGTGTTTGCAGCCGCCATCGACGAGTGTCGCAAACGTACAATCCAGCGCATCCCGTTGCCCGAGAATGAGCGCTTTGTCGTTGAATATGTCACCGACAAGCCATGGAGTGGTTATAACTGGTTCCAGGGCAATGCCTATAGCCTGATTCAGTTGAATACCGATCTGCCGATCCATATCGATCGTGCTGTCGACCTCGCATGTCATGAGGGTTATCCAGGCCACCATGTGTTTAATACGTTACTGGAGCGAGAGCTGGTGCAAAAGCGGGGTTGGGTCGAATTTTCTGTTTATCCGCTGTTTAGCCCGATGAGCCTCATCGCCGAGGGCAGCGCCAATTACGGTATCCCCATGGCTTTTTCCGGGCGTGAACGGGAGGACTTCGAGCGCGACGTGTTGTTTCCGCTCGCCGGGCTGGATGCGTCTCGTGTGGACGAGTATTACCAGGTAGAAGCTGTCGTCAAACGACTCAACTATGCCGGCAACGAGGCAGCCAGGGCTTACCTGGACAATGAAATCGATGCCGACGCTGCCGTCCAGTGGCTGCAGGACTACGCGCTGATGTCACGAGAGCGGGCGCAACAGCGGCTCAAATTTATTGAGAAGTACCGTTCGTACGTTATCAATTACAACCTGGGCAAGGATATCGTGCGTGAATATGTCGAAGCCGCCGGTAGCGATTCTGACGCTCGCTGGACTGCTTTTGAGAAGATCCTGTCGACGCCGGTCAGCGCGTCAATGCTGCAATAACGGGTCCCGATTTCTTCCGCAGGAACGGCATTTTGCCGCGAATCTGCTGCGTATGGTTGTGGGCGCGGCTTTAGCCGCGATCCCTGCCGCGATTGCGGCGAGCCCGACTGCCGGGTTGTGCTGACGATCGCCCGGACGCGACGAGCCTAGAAGCCGGTATTTGTCGGCGCCTCCGAAGAAAGTCGGCGCAGACAAACAGCCGTCTTCTTTCTCGTCGCGGGATTGGCATCTTCCCACAAACATAGCGGGCATGACGAGACACGTAACCGCAACTAGCGGTTGAAGTGATCGGCCAGCACCTGCGCTACGCAGCAGGTAACTTTCTTGCCCGTATCGATGTGCAGAAACTCGTTGGGACCGTGCGCATTGGAGTGTGGCCCGAGCACACCGGTTACCAGGAACTGGACGCCCGGAAATCTGTCCCCCAGCATTGCCATGAATGGGATGCTGCCACCCGTACCCATGTACATTGCCGGGCTGCCAAAATAGCTTTGTGAACCACGCGCCATGGAATCGTCCAGCCACGGTGCAATTTCCGGCGCACTCCAGCCCACCATGGCCGATTCGACATCAAAGTGCACCTGTGCCCCAAATGGTGGCGCGGCTTCCAGAATTTCCTTGACAGCCTGACCTGCGGCGGTGGCGTCGCAGTCGGGTGGAAGCCGGAATGAGAGTTTGACCGTTGTGTTGGGGCGCAAGACGTTGCCCGCCTGTTGCAGCTCCGGTATGCCGTCGATACCGGTTACGCAAAGCGTCGAGCGCCACCAGTTGTTCAACAGCAATTCGACCGGCGCGTCCGTAACCGGTCGCATGCCTTCGGCCCATGGAAAACGCAGGTGTACGCCGTCACCCAGTGTCGTCGCGGTGGCACGCGCCTGTTCGATGCGCTGATCGGGTATTGACGGTTCCAGAATCGGCACACGCGTCTCACCGGTCGTTTCGTCCTCCAGACGGCTGAGCAGGATCCTGAGCGCCCTGAAGCTCGATGGAACGATGCCACTGGCGCCGCCGGAGTGCACGCCTTCGGTCAACACATCGATAGACAGCGTACCGACCAGGTTTCCACGCAGCGTGGTGGTACACCAGAGTTGATCGTAGTTGCCGCATTCGGCATCGAGGCAGACAACCAGGCTGGGTGTGCCGATACGATCGGCCAGATGGTCGATGTAGGCGGGCAGGTCGGGGCTGCCGCTCTCTTCGGAGAACTCGATGACCACCACGCAACGCGCATGCGGCACCTGTTGCTCCTGCAGTGCCCGGATTGCCGTCAGTGAGCCAAATACGGCATAACCATCATCGGCGCCACCACGCCCATATAGTTTCCCGTCGCGAATTACCGGGTTCCAGGGTCCCAGATCGTCCTGCCAGCCGGTAAATTCCGGTTGTTTGTCCAG
>JAOTXR010000109.1 GCA_029862285.1 Gammaproteobacteria bacterium | reverse complement strand
GAAATCGTCGATACCACCCAGGTATTTGCCGGCGACCTGTCTACTGAAGCGCGCCAGCCGGATATTGCATTGGAAATTCCACGCTCGCCATTGGCGACAATCATGTCCAATGAAGAGTGGGAAGAGACTTATAACCGACTCACCGAGCTGATCGAGAGTCATCGCACGACGCTTATTTTTGTTAACACGCGACGCTTAGCCGAGCGCGCCGCGCGTCACATTGCCGAACGCATCGGCGAGGAATTCGTTACCGCGCACCATGGCAGCCTGTCGCGCAAGCACCGGTTGCGCGCCGAGCAAAAACT
The DNA here is from genome assembly GCA_029862285.1 of Gammaproteobacteria bacterium. GTDB lineage: Bacteria > Pseudomonadota > Gammaproteobacteria > Steroidobacterales > JABDKV01 > JABDJB01. The sequence continues at coordinate 6,661 of JAOTXR010000109.1, read as the reverse complement.
CAAGAACGGACAACTCAAAGCACTGGTGGCAACTGCATCGCTGGAGCTGGGCATCGACATTGGCGATGTCGACCTGGTGTGCCAACTGGGTTCGCCGCGCTCGATATCTGCGTTTGTACAGAGAGTGGGACGCTCCGGTCATGCAGTAGGCGCAACGCCAAAGGGCCGGTTATTCCCGCTGTCGCTGGATGACCTGGTCGAATGCACGGCGATTACCGGTTGTGTTGCCCGTGGTGAGTTAGATCGCATTTGTATCCCGGACAAACCCAAAGACGTGCTGGCGCAGCAGATCGTCGCCGAAGTCGCCGGAAATGAATGGGAAACCGAAGCGTTGTGGAATGCATTGAGCCGCGCCTGGCCCTATCGCACTTTGCAGCGCGAAGAGTTTGACCAGGTTATTCAAATGCTGGCGCAGGGTTTTTCCACCCGGCGTGGTCGGCGCGGTGCCCACATTCATCACGATGCAGTCAATGGCCGGGTGCGGCCACGACGTGGTGCGCGGATAGTTTCGCTCACCAATGGTGGTGCGATCCCCGACCAGTTCGAATATGAAGTAATCCTGCAGCCTGAAGACACGCGTATCGGCAACCTGGGCGAGGACTTCGCGTTTGAAAGCCTGCCCGGCGACATCTTCCAGCTCGGCAACATGTCGTATCAAATCACCAAGGTCGAGACCGGCAAGGTTTATGTTACCGACGCGCACGGACAACCGCCCAACCTGCCGTTCTGGGTGGGCGAAGCACCAGGACGCAGCGACGAGTTGTCCGTGGCGGTTTCCGATTTGCGTGGACACATCGATAGCTGTCTCGACGACGGTCACGAACACGCGGTGCAATGGCTACAGGAGCAATACCGGTTGCAGCCGGAAGCGGCGGTACAGCTGGTCGACTACCTGGCTGCGGCAAAAGCCGCGCTGGGCCTGGTACCGACACAGCAACGGCTGGTGTTCGAGCGTTTCTTCGACGATGCCGGTGACATGCACTTTGTTATCCATGCACCATTCGGTTCGCGGGCAAATCGTGCCTGGGGCCTGGCGTTGCGCAAACGGTTTTGCCGCAAGTTCAATTTTGAATTGCAGGCTGCGGCGTTGGAAGATTCGCTGGTGCTTTCTTTGGGGCCGACTCACAGTTTTCCGCTGGAAGAAGTCGCTGCGTATCTGAAAAGCCAGACGGCACGCGATATCCTGATTCAGGCACTGCTCGATGCGCCGATGTTCGGTGCACGCTGGCGCTGGAACGCCACCATTGCCCTGGCGGTCCGTCGCAATCGTAATGGCAAACGCATTCCGCCCCAGTGGCAGCGCAGTGATGCCGAGGATCTCGTGGCGCTGGTGTTTCCCGATCAACTGGCGTGCCTGGAAAACATTCCCGGCAAACGCGAGATACCCGATCATCCGCTGGTGAACCAGACCATCAGCGACTGTCTGACCGAGACCATGGACATCGACGGCCTGGAACGGGTGCTGCAGCGTCTCGAAGATGGCGAGATTACAGTGGAATGCCGCGATCTCACCGGACCCTCGCCGTTGTCGCAGGGGATTATTAACGCCCGGCCTTATGCGTTCCTCGACGATGCGCCGGCAGAAGAACGACGCACGCTCGCTATTACGTCGCAACGTTTCAGCGAACCGGACGAAGCGGCGAAACTCGGGCGTCTGGATCCCGACGCCATCAAAGAGGTCTGCCAGCAGGCGTGGCCGGAACCCCGTACCGCGGACGAATTGCACGACGCCTTGTATGTGCTTGGCTTTATCAGCGCGACCGAAGCGGGCCCCGGGACTGACCGCTCACCCCAACCCTCCCCCCGGAGGGAGGGAGCAGACATGGAATTCGGCTGGGATCATTTGTTCAAACAGCTCAAGAAGGAAAGCCGCGCCGCTGTTTTACAGGATTCCAAATCTGCTCCGTTATGGGTCAGCGCGGAACGATTAAACGAATTGCTGGCTATCCTGCCCGAGGCAAACTGCGTGCCGGCGCTGCAGCCACCTGTGGGAACGGCTCCGAACAACACCACTCCAAGCGCCGCGCCTCAACCTGATATTGCCCTGGTCGACATTATCCGCAGCCGTCTCGAGGGCCTCGGACCGGCAACGGCCGCATCACTGGCCGTACCACTCGGTCTGCAAACCGCGACCATTGACCAGGCACTACTGGCCCTGGAAAACGAAGGCTTTGCCGTACGCGGTCATTTCACCGGAAACTCCGGTGAAAAGCTGGAGTGGTGTGACCGACGTTTGCTCGCACGCATCCATCGTTACACTATCAAGAAAGCGCGCAAGGCCATTCAACCCGTCTCGAAGAGGGATTACGAACGTTTTGCAAAGACCTGGCAGGGAGTGGGCCGCGAGCCACGGCAAGGACTCGCCGCATTGCAGGCGGTGCTGGAACAACTGGAAGGCTTTGCGGCACCAGTAGCGGCGTGGGAAAAAGAAATACTCCCGGCGAGGATTGCCGGTTATCGTCCGGATATGCTGGATCAATTGTGCTCGGCCGGGCGCTTTGTCTGGCTGCGACTCGGCGCCAGGCTTGGCAAACCAGGTAAACGCACCCGGCCCGTGCGCAACACCCCAATTACCCTGATCGCGAGAAGCAATGTCTCCCATTGGCGTTTGTTTGGCGCACCACCGGAACTGGAAAAGATCGAATTCAGTGAACCCGCAAAACAAATACACACAATGCTCGCCGAGCGCGGCGCATCGTTTTTCAGCGACCTGGTACTCGACCTGGACCTGAAACAACGCGACGTACGCACGGCAATGGCGGAACTGGTCGCCTGGGGACTGGTTACATCGGATAGTTTCGCCGGCATTCGCTCACTCGCAATGCGCCGGCCGCGACTGGCCGACGGCCGCCGGCATTTGTCCCTCGAAGACGCCGGCCGCTGGTCGTTGTTACGCCAGCCGTCGCAAGACGAGGAAACACGACGGGAAGCGGTAGAACACATCGGCCGAAAACTGCTGGACCGTCACGGTGTGTTATTCCGCAAAGCCCTTGAAGGTGAGCGTTTCCTGCCACCGTGGCGCGAATTGCTACGTATCTACTGGCGCCTCGAGGCGCGTGGCGAAATTCGCGGCGGCCGTTTTGTCACCGGTTACTCCGGTGAGCAGTTCGCATTGAAAAATGCGATTGCCCTGCTGCGCGCGAAACCGGAATCGTCGATGCCGGAAAACCCGCGCAGCGATACCGTTGCGTGATCCGAGTTTGCTTGGTCGTTAGGTGGCTCAGCCAGGTTTAGCGCATGTCCACGAACTATATACCCGCCCTTCGATACTCATTCCTAACGAGCGTATACGACCCCATCGTTAAGCTGACCACCCGTGAATCGTTCTTTAAGCAGTCGCTGTTAGGACAGGCCAATATTCATTCGGGAGAACGAGTGCTGGATGTAGGATGTGGTACCGGCACACTTGCGATTGCTGCCTCGGCGTTGAAACCGGGAGCGACTATTGAGGGCCTGGACGGTGATCCGAAAATTCTGAATATTGCGCGTAACAAAGCTAAACGCGAAGATCTGGACCTGAGATTCACACAAAGTTTGTCAACGGAGATGCCATTCGATAACGAATCCTTTGACAAGGTGATGTCGACACTGTTTTTCCACCACTTAACGACAGACGCCAAGGCGGCGACACTGAAGGAGATCTATCGGATACTCCGGCCCGGAGGCCAGCTTCATGTCGCAGACTGGGGAAAGCCCACGCGCCGGGCATCGCGGTGGCTATTTTTTTCGATTCAGCTGCTGGATGGATTTGAAACAACCGCTGATAACCTAAGAGGTAAATTGCCCGCGTACTTTGCAGATGCCGGTTTTCAGAACGTTCTTTCAACGCAGCAAATCGAGACTATATTTGGCACCTTGTCGCTCTATCAGGCAGAGAAGCCTCGTACCGTTGCCTAACAAGGCGCTGCAGCAGGCACTTGAGCGTTAGGCCACCGGGACAGCGTCGAATTGCGTAATGGGGAGACCTGGCCCCATTTTCTTAAACTATCCCGTAAGCAAGCATGGCGTCGGCGACTTTTACGAATCCTGCGATATTCGCGCCCTTCACGTAATTGACGTGATTCCCCTCGGTGCCGTACTCGACGCACTTGCTGTGGATGTTCGACATGATGGCACGCAGTCGCTGGTTGAGCTCTTCGCGGCTCCAGTTCAGACGCATGCTGTTTTGGGTCATCTCCAGGCCTGATATCGCGACGCCGCCTGCATTGGCCGCCTTGCTGGGCGCGAACAGCACTTCCGCTCCGAGAAATGTGTCGATTGCCTCTTTTACTGTGGGCATGTTCGCGCCTTCGCAAACTGCGCTACAGCCGTTGTGGATCAGACGCTGCGCGTCGCCCAGATCAATTTCATTCTGCGTGGCGCAGGGGAATGCAAGATCGCAGGGCACCGCCCATGGTTTCTTGCCGGCATGGTAATCGGCGCCGAACTCATCGGCATATTCCTTGATGCGTCCACGCCTTTCGTTCTTTAGCTCTTTAACAAAAGCGAGCTTGTCGGCGTCGATGCCATCCGGATCGTGAACAAAACCGGATGAATCGGACATGGTCAGCACTTTTGCGCCCAACTCGATCAGCTTTTCGACCGCGTGCTGGGCGACATTGCCGGCACCGGAGACAACCGCACTATTTTCAGCAAGATGTCGTCCCTTGTGTCGCAACATGTCCTCCATCATGTAGACAGCGCCGTAGCCGGTCGCTTCCACACGAATCTCGCTGCCTCCATAAGACAGCGCTTTTCCGGTAATCACGCCGGCAAACTGGTTTGCCAGCCGTTTGTACTGGCCGAACAAATAACTGACTTCCCGGGCGCCGACGCCGATATCTCCGGCCGGTACGTCGGTAAACGGTCCGATGTGGCGAAATAATTCGGACATGAAGGACTGGCAAAAACGCATCACTTCGCGATCGGATTTATCCTTGGGATTGAAGTTGGCGCCACCCTTGCCACCACCCATCGGCAACCCGGTCAGGCTGTTTTTGAACACCTGTTCGAAGGCAAGAAACTTGAGAATGCTGAGCGACACGCTGGGATGAAAACGCAGGCCGCCCTTGTATGGGCCGATGGCGTTACTGCACTGTACGCGATAACCGCGGTTGACCCGCACGCGTTGCTCGTCATCCTCCCACGTAACCCTGAACACGACTATCCGGTCCGGCTCAGTCAGCCGTTCCAAAATCCGTCCATGGTGATAATGTGGATTGTCGTCAATAAACGGAATGATGTAGGCGGCGACCTCATAGACCGCCTGGTGAAACTCAGTTTCGCCGGGATTACGCCGAACAAGGCCCTCCATGAACTGCTCGAGATGCGGATTGGTCGACATGTATAACCCCTTACGAAATCCTGCGTTTGTCAGGTGTCACAGTCTGTTGCTGATGGGCTTAGTTTATAGTCTTCCACGGCGGTAGCAACGTAATCAGGGGCGATGCGCTAAACTGCGCCGGTGACTCGCAAGATCGTACTCACTGTCATCTGCCTGCTAGCGGCGCTGGCGGCATTTACCGGCCAGCTCGACGATGCGGGTGAAGCAATGGCCGAGAAGGCTTTTCGCCGCGCGCTGGTGACCTTTGCGGTGGCACGGACGCTCAATGGTGTAATCTCCGTCGCCCAGGGCACCGAAGTTGCCATCGAGCCTGCCGGCGTCGGCATGAACTTCACTGTCGGCCAGGTGCTCGACCCCATCAATGATCTCATCGAAAGATTTTCTTCGGTGATGCTCGTAGCCGCCAGCGCGCTGGGTTTGCAAAACATCCTGCTCGAGATCAGCGAGTGGTGGGGAATCAGTCTTTTCCTGGTGCTTAGCATTATCGCACTGGTGCTCACACTGTGGTTACGCCCGGCCGAGCGTTGGCAGCAATGGGGTCTGCGGGCGGTATTGATTGCAATTGCGGTCCGCTTTGCAGTGCCACTGATCGTGATTGGTACCGGGCTGGTCTTCGATACGTTTCTGGCCGCCCAACACGCAGCGGCGACCCAGGCCCTGGAAGCGACCAGCGACGACATCAGTGAAATGAGTCAGGAGACAATGCCACCGGTGCCGGAGGCCGAGCAGTCGCTGGTCGACCGGATCGGTTCGTTACTCGACGATTCCCTCGATCGAATCAATGTTGCCGACAAACTGGAGCGTTTTCGCGTACGGGTCTCCAATGCCAGCGAGCACATCATTAATCTCATTGTTATTTTCGCGCTCCAGACAATAATAATCCCGATCGTTTTTCTGTGGTTGCTGGTGCAAGGTCTCAAAGCCCTCGGTTCGCACACTTTCAGCTAGTCGTTAACAGGGGACAGACCACGGTTTTTTCAACAAGAAAACCGTGGTCTGTCCCCCCAGAGCCAGAAAATCAGCCCCCGCTACCGGCGAAATCACCATTTTCCGGTCACTCCGGGTTATGCTAGGCAGCCGAAAAAAAGGCCCCCGCTGCTCATGCAACTCGACATAGAAAAAATTCGTAACCAGTTCCCGGCCCTGGCGCTGAAGGACGACGGTCAACGGCGTGTCTACCTGGACAATCCGGCGGGAACTCAGGTGCCACTGACGGTTATTGATGCGATCTCCGACTGTTTGCGATACGCCAATGCCAACGTCGGTGGACCGTTCGCCAGCTCCATTGCGGCTGACGCTGTCGTTGCTGCAGCACACGATTCCATGGCCGATCTGCTT
>JAOTXR010000108.1 GCA_029862285.1 Gammaproteobacteria bacterium | reverse complement strand
AGGGCCACTGAAATGAGAGTATTTATCGGCTATGATTCTGCCGAGGAAGTCGCTTTGCATGTTTTATCGTCATCTATTTGGCGCCGGGCATCGCAGCCTGTTCCTATAATCCCTCTGAAATTATCGCAGCTACCGATGACGAGGGAACGCCATCCGCTGCAATCTACCGAGTTTTCATTCAGTCGGTTTCTTGTTCCGTATCTGTGCGGCTACAAAGGCTGGGCGGTGTTTATGGATTGCGACATGTTAATCCGCGATGACATCATCGAGTTGTTTCAGGAAGCTGATCCGCAATACGCGGTGCAGGTGGTTAAGCATGACTACGTGCCACGCAGCCGCAGTAAATTTCTAGGTAACATGCAGACGACCTACGAGAAAAAGAATTGGTCGAGCGTGATGCTGTTCAACTGCGAGAAATGCACGGCGTTGACGCCGGAGGCGGTCAATAGCGAGTCGGGATTGTGGCTGCACCAGTTCAAGTGGCTCAAAAACGACGAGCAGATCGGGGAGCTGCATCCGACATGGAACCATCTGGTGGGCGAGTATCCGCATCTGCCAGAGATCAAGAACATTCACTATACCGAGGGTGGCCCGTGGTTCGACGAGTACCACGACACCGATTACGCTGACGAATGGTTCATTGAACGCGAACGAATGCTGCAAAGCTACGTGCGGAGCAAGGCCATCAAGGAGACAGACGATGTCGCAAATGTATGACGAATCGGTAGACGAAAATGCCGAGGGCGTGCTGCCAATTTTCTACCATCGGGCGGTGCTGGATAAGAGCGCGTCCGACGACGAAGGGCGCCAGGTCTACCGAAACGAGGAGTGGATAAGGATGAGGGTCCGGGGCGATAACACGCTGGAAGTTGATCGGCGTGTGAAAGCCAAAGACCGCGAACGATTCGCTGATTCCTATGACAAGTTCGCCAAAGGACAGGAGCAGAAGTATGGCACCGGCCTGCCGCTCACGGAGTGGCCGCAAGCCGACGTGGCAATAGTAAAAATGTTCAACTCACTGGACATTTATACGGTCGAGCAATTAGCGCAGTTCCCAGATACCTCAATTCACCGATTGCGTGGCGGTCAAACCTGGAAGCAAAAAGCGATCAAGTGGCTGGCGAACAGCGGGGACGACGGCACATTGCGCGATGAGGTATCCGAGCTGCGCCGGATGGTTGGCGAACTGATGAGCGAGAACAAGAAACTCAAGAGTAAAACCACCCGCAGAAAGCGAAAGACCAACACCACCCAAGTAAAGGACTAGAGCAATGCCGGTAGCCCGACAACTTACGCTGCAAATTGCCAGCCGCGCGGCTGGTGACCTCGGGCTATTCGGTGGATTTAGCTCGCTTGCGTCAGGAACTACCGAGACCGCGATGCTGCTTCGGGCAATGAACGAGACAGCACGGGATGCCTATACCGGCGGTCTCCTGATTCGGGAGCACACTTTTTATACGGCCGATGGTCAGGCGAGTTACCCGTTGCCATCAGACTACTTTTTGCCGTGGACCGGCACGACCTGGAATCGTACCGATCAATGGTCGATGCGTCACGCGGGGCGCACGGAGTGGCAGGCCAACAAGTCGGGATTTACGGCTTCGACGGTGCATCAGCGCTACCATATTATGCCGGCTACCGGAACGGGCGTGTACGGCGCCGCCGTGGATGCGTCCGATCAGTACACGTTGCGTCGGCTACACATTGATCCAGTGCCGTCGTCGGCCGAGCGGATCGCGTTCAATTATCGCTCAGATCACTGGTGCGAGGGGTCTTTGTCTGGAACCGGAGTGATAACCGGCGTAACCCTGTCGGGTACCGATGAGGTTGTAGTAACGGTGACGGCCGCTCACAGTAAGAGCGCGGGCGATGTGTTTGCCTTTGTTGGCGTTGGCGGCACCACGGAACTAAACCACAATACCTATACTGCCTCGGCGGTCGGTTCCGACACGATCACGCTGATGGGCACGAACTCGGCGGATTTTACAGCCTGGACCGCGGGTGGTAATGCCGTGTTCCTGACTGACTTGCCGGAGGATGGAACCGGCACATACTCGCTGGTACCAGAAGACTTGATGGATCGCGGCGTTGTATACCGGCTGCGTCGGCGCATGGGTATGTCTTACCTCGATCACAAGCTGGAATATGATGACCTACTTGCCGCATATATCGGGCAGCACGGCGAACATCGCGTGAACATAGGCGGCGAACAGGTGGGTAACTACCCCGGCATCCCTGAAGGCAACTTCCCCGCAAGCTGATGAGCCGTCGAGCTGTCTTAAATGCCCTGCGCCGGGAGCGGGAACGTGCGCGCGAACGCAGCGGACGTTCGCGCACACTGACACTACCGGCGCCGCACCAGGGCTGGAACGCGCGCGACCCCGTGCAGGCAATCCCGCCGACGCAGGCCGAGCGCTTTACAAACGTCATATCCAGCCATGACGGTATCAGCCCGCGACGCAACCCGCTAATTCACGCGTCTATTTCGTCGTCCATTGAGCCGACCGAGTTAATGGTGCATGTTGGCAGCATCGAAACCATGTTTTGCGGCGCCGATGGTGGGATCTGGGACGTATCCAGCGCCGGGTTTGTTGCCACCCCGGCGGTAACCGGACTGACCAACACAAAATTTTGCTGGACGAACATTAACGGCCGTTTGGTATGGGCCAACGGCGAAGACGCGCCGCAGTCTTATGACGGTGCCGCGTGGTCTACGCAACCGCTATCGGTTGCGTCAGGAGAGCCTGCAGCGAGCGCTGACAAGTTCGCGGGCGTTTATTCTTTCAAAAACCGTACCTACTGGTGGCGCCCTGACCAGCTTGGGTTTTATTACTCAACGCTTGACAGTATTGGCGATGCACTCAGGTTTTTCGACCTGTCTTACGTGGCGCGCAAGGGCGGAGACCTGCTGACCATGACCCGTTATACACATGATGGCGGCTCCGGTCCTGACGACTACCCGGTGTTTGTGACAACGGCCGGCGAAGCTATCGTCTACCAGGGAACGAACCCGAATGATGCCAATGCCTGGGCGCTGGTCGGGGTGTTCAATCTCGGGGAAGCGGCCGGCATCGGGGCGGCGATGCCGCAGCGCATGGACATCGCGGCATCATGGGGAGCGCAGACGTGGCTGATAACGGAATATGATTACGTCGCGTTGCCGCAGGCAATGCTCACCGAGGGGGTCGTCACGCCGTCGAAGTTAGCGGGCGCGGTCAAGGCTGCAATGAACGATAACCAGGCCAACCTGTCATGGCAGGCGGTGCTGTATCCAAAGGGGCCGCTGTTGCTGTTCAATGTGCCGGTGGCCGATTCGACATGGGGCGACCGGGAAAAGGCAGTAGGCACATACCACCAGCATATTGTTGATTTACACACTGGGGCGCCGAGCCTGTTTACGGGCATGAACGCAACATCGTGGGCGGTCTTCGATGGTGACTTGTATTACACTGCGTTGGCCTCGGCATCGGGAGATAATACGGTAATATGCCAGGCGTTCGCTACAGCCACCTCGGTGAGTATCGAAATGATTTCCGGCCCGTCTAATTTGCGGGTTAATAATCCGAAGTCGATTACCGCGGCGCGTCTTTGGGCATCGGCATCCGCTAACGCAACGCTGGTGCCATCCACAGCGAGCACGCGGGTGGAACTCAAAATGAACTACACAGACAACCGTTTGCCGCAGCGGGAAGTATTGCGTTATAACGAGTGGATGCTGGCCGCGGGCGTCGGGACTTTCGTGCAGATGAAATGCACCGGGCCTGTTACACCAGACGCGAAGTATCGGCATATTGATTACGTTTACGAGGTAATTGATCCGGCCGTCGGTTTCTGGTGATCTACTGGTCGATCAAGCCAGCTGAGCAGCGCGTATTATTGGAGTGGGCGGCTGCCAGGATTGGCGCGAATAGTCTGCTTTACCCGCAGGCCGCGCTGGTGACAACTGCGGAGCGCAGACCGCTGGCGGTTGCCGTTTACCATGAATACCGAAAAACGGATGTGCAGTTATCGTTCGCCGCGGAATCGCCGCGCTGGGCGACAAGGCAGAACATAGTCGAGCTGTTGGCGTATCCGTTCGACCATCTCAAGGTACGGCGTATCACGTCGATGACCAGCAAAAAGAACAAGCGCGCACGCCGGTTGCTGGAGTTCGCCGGCTTCAGGCTTGAGGGCGTGCTGCGCGACGCGACCGACAAAGGCGACCTGTGCCTGTATGGCATGATCCAATCAGAATTTGACACACTGAGGCACCGACATGGGCAAGTTCAACGCGCCACGACAACAACCGCAGCCGAGACAGCCGCCAGCCTTTAGCCCTTACAGCGGGCCACAGCCGCCGCAGGGCATAAGGAGCGTCGCTCCACCGCCGGGAATCTACGGGGTGCAGCCCCCGGCTGGAATAGTGCCATCTCAAGCACGCCCGTTTGCTTCTCCGGCCCGAGCAAATGTCCGCGGCGCTTATCGCGGACCCGGCTTCAATTTTTCCAGGCTGGGCGGCTCCGGCGTGGGGAACTCAACAGCTCCAGGGCTTCGCGCCGCACCAGTCCGGTTTGGTCGTCGGCACTATTCGGCAGCCAGAACATTACCGCTATAGGCAGAGATCATGGGAAAACCAAGCGCACCAGAACCGACTAATCCGCTGCCTACGCTGGCATTGCAGCAGGCGTACAACACGCCGAACCAGTTTACGCCGATGGGTAACGTGCTTTACACGCCGCCGAGCCTGCCGAGCAACGTGACCCCGAACAACTTTGGTGATATGCCGTTAAGCCAGATCGGGCAGTCGAGTATCGAGCTGCAAATACCGCAGCAACTTCAGAACATTTACGACACGCAGACCGGGATTACGCAAGAGTCGTTAAACCAGGCGTGGGCCGCGCTGCAGCAACTGGGAAACACGAATTTCAATCTACCAGGATCAATCGACCCGGCGGATTTTCAGTTCGCTGATCCAACGATTGGCGATTACACGCAACAGCGCGAGGAAGCAACGCAGGGCGAGTTTGGCCGGCTGATGGGGCTGCTTGACCCCGTGTATGACCAGCGTGAAGCGCAGCTACGCGAGTCGCTGGCATCACGCGGGATACCAACCGAACGCGGTCAGGGTATCGGGCAGACAACGCTTTCTAATGCCGCTCGAGGCGAGCTGGATATTCAGGGCGACCAGCGCAGGCAGGCGACCGAGAATGCAGCCCTGCAAGCGATCAGCCAGGGCCGCGAGGAAACGCGACTCGGGCTGGCGCGCGATCAGGCGCTGTTCGGGCAACTGAATCAGCAGAATCAGGCAAACATTGGGCTGCAACAAACGGCGTTGCAACAAGAGATGGCGCGGCAGGCGTTTCTGCAAAATCTGGTGGCATCGCCGCTCGGCTATCAGCAGGTCGGAACGCCGACGCTACAGAATTTTTACGCTCCGTCTAATGTCGATGCGGTTGGAGCGTTCGCGGCGTATGACCAAAACGCGCAGTCGGCCTATGACACGCAGATGGGCATGTTGTCGAGTATTTACGGCGGGCTGGGGCAACTCGGCGGCGTTGCATTGGGACGAGGGGGATAACAATGACCAGACCACGCGCAGTCGGACACTCGCCACTATTGCAGCAGGTGTTAGCGCAGCAGGCGACACGCGGACCAACCGACTTTCGTCAGCAACATCCGCTGGCAGCAGCCTTGCACGGCATATCGCAAGGTCTGCACATGCGGGCGCTGCGGAAGGCGGAGAAAGAAAAGCAGGGGCTAGCGGATCAGGCCGGCGCCAAGCTGGCCCGCGCGATGGGCATAGAATTGCCGGTTCCGCAGTCCCAAGATGAGTTTAGCTATGGAGACGAGTCAGCAAGATTCGGCGGGCGGTCGGAGCAAATAGCCGCCGCGCTGGCGGCTAATGCGCAACAATTATCGCCGCAGCAGTTTCAGATCGGGTCACAGTTGCAGCAGCAGAGAAATACGCAGGAACAGCAGACCGAGGAAACTCGGCGGCAAGCGAATCGGGACGAAAGGCAAACGGCCCGAGACCAAGCGGCGTTTCGTCAGAAAAAGGAATTGATAACACTCGAAGCAAACCTGCGGGCTAAAAAGGGGCTGGAGGATCCGGCCAGTGTGCGCGAGTTCAAATTCTACGAGAATTTGCCGACCCCCGAAGCGAAAGCCGAGTTTTTGTTGCTGCAACGTGCTAGGCAAGACCCGTTCAGCTCACACGAGCAAAAGGTGCTAAGCGCGGCCATCACAGGCGTCATAGAGAGCGAATCAACCGTCACAGAACTCAGCGCTCTGGCTAACGAGTTTGGCACCAGGGGCAGCGAGGAGCTATCGGCCGGCGCTGTTGCCTCAACAGAGGAGTGGCTAAAGACTGCGCTGGGCAGTGAGGACGAGGTAACGGTATTACGGACCCGCTATCGCAAGCTGCGAAATTCAAAGGCGGTCAGCGACCTACCGCCTGGGCCGGCGTCGGATAGGGATATAGCCCTTGCGCTGGAGGGTTGGCCGAAACCTAGCGCGAACGCAGAGTATATGGAGTCTTTCCTGATCGGGCTTGCGAAGTTACAGACGCTGGAAATGGCTCGCGCCCGGCACCGCGCCACTTATATCGAAGTAAATAAATCCGAGGTCGGGATGCTGGCGGATTGGGAGAAAAACAAGGACGGGCTGCGAATACAGGAACTCCAGCGGGCAGGGCTTGATGGTGATGATGATACGGCCACCACCACCACCACCACCACCACCCCTGCACCGGCTGCTGCGCCTCCGACGCTTGCTGATTTCACCGATGAGCAAATTAAGAACATGACGGAGGCCGAACGAATGGAAATATTGAGACAATCGGGGTTTTAAGCCATGCCTGCTATACCACAAACACTGCCATTCGCCAGACAAAAGCGCGGGGAAGAACTGCAACGAAAGGCCATAATGCTATTGCGCGATCTGTCAAAAGCGCAGGACAGCACCAGCAAGTTACTGCTTGCCCGCGACCTGGAAAAGACGAAGGCGGCACTGCGGTCAATGGGGTCGGGTAACACCAACGCTATTATTCAG
>JAOTXR010000107.1 GCA_029862285.1 Gammaproteobacteria bacterium | reverse complement strand
ACGCTGGTTGATCGAGATCTGGTGTTGTATGACTCGAGGGTTATCGTCGAATATCTCGATGAGCGTTTTCCACACCCACCGCTGATGCCTGTCGATCCGGTGACTCGTGCACAGTTTCGTCTCGCGCTCTATCGCATCGAGCGAGACTGGTATGGGTTAGTTGACGATCTTGAGGGTGCTTCCGACAAGGGCACCAAACGTGCCGCCAAGGCGCGGCGGATTCTGCATGACAGCATACTGGCCGGCGCGGAAGTCTTCGGCGCCAAGAATTTTTTCCTGAGCGATGAATTTTCGCTGGTCGATGCGACCATAGCGCCGATACTCTGGCGTTTGCCACACTATGGAATCGAGTTGTCGCAGCCACAGGCAAAAGCAATAACCAAGTATGGTCAAACGGTGTTTGCACGGCCGTCCTTTCAGGCAAGCCTCACGGAGCTCGAGCGCGAGCTGCAATGAGCCTCTGTCGCGCAAGCGACGCTCCGATGTCCTCTTCTACCTCACGAAGGCCCTACCTGATCCGCGCGATGCATGAGTGGATATGTGACAACGACCTCACGCCACACATCGTGATCGATGCTGAGATCGACGGCGTATCGGTGCCGGGTGATCACGTCACTGATGGCAAGATCATCCTGAATATTGGCAGTCGCGCCACCGAGTCCTTGGATCTCGGTAACGAAACTATCAGTTTCTCCACACGCTTCGCCGGCTCGGCTCATTCGGTTCGCATGCCATGCAACGCGGTTCTCGGCATCTATGCCCGTGAAACCGGGGAAGGCATGATATTTACCGACGATACGTCAGACGACGCTCCGGATAACGAAGGACCAGACGACGGTGGCGATCCACCAAACGCTCCAGGCCGGCCGACACTGAAAGTCGTCAAGTAGGCTGCGGGCGCGGCTTCCGCGCGATCTCAGTCTGTCCGCTCCCGACCCAGGCCTGCCATTCGGTACGATGTCGTAGGAGCGGCTTCCAGCCGCGATTCCCAGTGCGGCGACCGGGCAAAAAAAGACCCCGCCGGGAGGCGGGGTCTGAGTATTTGCTAGGGGCAGCTGGCGATGCCGCTTGGACCCGGCGGGCCCAGAAACTGGTTTTTCATGATCCCAAGATCGGCGAAGTTGACAATTCCATCGCCGTCCAGATCGGCGTCCGCGTCGGCGGTGAAAAATACTGAGCGGAAGATTGCAAGGTCGCTCAGGTTGATGATGCAATCCTGATTGAGATCACCATCACAAACATTGCCGTGGCCGTCGCCATCGGTGTCCCTCTGGTCAGTGTTGGGATGAATTAAGCAGTTATCGATCTTATCGGGCACACCATCGGGCTCGCAGTCCGGCAACGGCGGCTCGACCGGTATATTGATGGACACATCGTCGAGAAAGATGTTTGTTAGCGCCATACTGGATGGGATGCCTGTGGCGCTCGCCGTGAATTCGAAACCGGCAACGGTACCCTGGTAGGGTCCGCCCGCTGCCCCTGTCAGATCAATCACAACACGCTGATAGGGAGTCATGACCGTGCACGCCCCGGCGTCTGTACTGGACCAAACCTGCGTCCCCGCAATCGACAACGCCATCCCGTCGGCCGGGCCGGCACACTCGTCGTCAGTCGCAGCGAGCATCCACTGAAATTCCAGGGTCGTTGCATCGGCTGGAATGGCCATTGGTGCATGGGTCACATTGCCGGTGCTGTTTTCGTTAAACGAACCGCCGGCGATTAGAACAAAGTTGTCGCCCGCGCCCGCAAGCGGGGCACCGAAGCAACTGTGGTCACAGATCACAGATCCGAAAATACTATGGAAGATACTGGTCCACTCGCCACCGGCGTTGTAGTCCTCGAAGCTGCCATCGACGAGAATGTTTTCAACTGTATTTCCCGGTGTTCCAAAACATGGATCGATGATCTCGACCGTGCAAAACGCGGAGCAGCCGTCGCCGGAGACCATATTGCCGTCGTCGCATTCCTCACCGGGGTCGGGAACGCCGTCGCCACAAAACAATCGGCTGACACCGGGTTTGGTGGGAATTTGTTGTAGTTCGACAGACAGGTGATCGCCCGCGCGAGCCACAACGACCGGTGCCATTACCAGCGTCGCAAGCAAGACAGATTCTGTTCGCGGTCTCATGGCCCTATTCTAACCCGCAATCACCAAATCGCTGTGGACAGGAAGACCCCTTTTCCATCTGTGTGTCACAATCCAGGTAAATCGGGAAACATTTTTCCGGGATTGAGGATGCCGTTCGGGTCGAACTGTTGTTTGATTGCGCGCATCAGGCCAAGTGTTTCCGGTTCTATCTCCAGGCCGACGAAATCGCGTTTATCCAGCCCGACCCCATGTTCACCTGACAACGTTCCCCCCAGAGAAACGACAGTTTGCATGAGTTTGGCCAGGCATCGACGCATGTCCGGTAATTGATCTGTTTGACCCAGCAGATTGACGTGGATATTGCCGTTTCCGGCATGACCGAAATTTACGATGGTTACACCATGATCATTGCCGATGCCAACCAGTGCTGCAATCAGCTCGGAAAGACGCGATACCGGAACCACAACGTCTTCGTTGATTTTTTCGGGTGCCAAAGTTCGCAGGGCCGGCGACAACGCCCGTCTTGCTGACCACAGTTCTTCGCGGTGATGGTCATCGACGGATTGATCGAACGCAACGAGCCCGGGCCCGGCCACGGTGTGAATTGCGGCCGCTGCATCGTCCAGGTGTGCAGCCGGACCGTCGACTTCAACAAGCAAGAGTGCACGGCCATCAGCCGGAAGCGTGACGGAGCTTCGCACCAGGTTGGTCGCTGCTTCGTCCATAAGTTCCAGCACTCGTGGTATTACCGGTTGTGCCATGATGCGTGCAACAGCGGCTGCAGCCGAATTGACGTCCGAATAAACTGCACGGATCGTGCAGATTGCCTCGGGTAAGGGTCGCAGCATGAGCGTGGCTTCAGTAATCAATGCCAGTGTTCCCTCAGAGCCGATCAACAAACGGGTCAGGTCGTAGCCAACCACGCCCTTGGTCGTATAAACACCGGTACGCAGCTCGCGGCCATCTCCGGTGACCGCGCGTAAACCCAGTGTGTTGTCCCGGGTAGTTCCGTATTTGACCGCGCGTGGTCCCGCTGCATTACAGGCCAGGTTACCGCCGACCGTGGAATAGTCAGCGGATGTCGGGTCTGGTGCCCAGAAGAAACCATGTTCCGCTACGGCGCGCTGCACCGCGCCATTGGTGACCCCGGCCTGTACTACCGCCGCGCGATTGTCCGGGTCGATTCGGTGAATAGTTGTCAGGCGCTCGGTCGATAGCACGATACCGCCGTTGCTCGGTACCGCGGCGCCAGTCGTTCCCGATCCGTATCCACGTGCAGTCACCGGTGTACGAGTCTGATTGCAGATCTCAATAGCCGTTTTTACTGACTCGGGCGAATCCGGTCGCACTACTGCAGCTGGTGCGACATGACGGCGGCTGTTGTCGTAGCCATATGACCAGCACTCGGCCGGATCATCGGTTACGACATCGGCGCCAAGTCGGTCGCGAAGTTGTGCTATGGCGGTTGCCGCCGGCATGACCTTATACGTCGCGCGGGCCGATCAGTGTCTGATCGATGAACTCGCACAGACAGTGGATGATGAGCAGGTGTACTTCCTGGATGCGAGCTGTTACTTGCGACGGTACGCGAATTTCCACGTCTCCGGATGCCATCAGAGTCGCCATCTCGCCGCCATCGCGCCCGCTCAGTGCGACGACATTCATTTCACGTCCATGTGCTGCGGTTATTGCCTGATTTACGTTTGCCGAATTGCCGGAGGTTGATATGGCGAGCAACATATCGCCGCGGCGACCCAGCGCTGTGACCTGTTTGGAAAAAATCTGGTCGTAGCTGTAATCATTCGCGATCGAGGTCAATGCGGAACTGTCCGTTGTGAGCGCTATTCCGGGTAACCCGGGTCTGTCGCGATCAAAACGATTTAGCAATTCGGACGAAAAGTGCTGGGCATCCGCCGCTGACCCGCCGTTGCCACAACTCAGGATTCGCCCATCAGCCAACAAACACCGGACCATCGCGGCACCGGCTTGTGTCAGCGGCTCTGTGACTATCGGGGCTGCGTCGCGTTTGGCCGCGATGCTGGCGTCGAACAGCCTGCGTACTATTTCGTCAGCTTCCATCGTCAATCCACTGTAAACGCGTCACGGATCCAGCGTATATCACCGGCCGTATCGCCAGTCAGGGCGATCACGTCGAATCTTACCGCGTTGTCTGCGTATTGGGGATGTTGTTGCAAGAAATATTCAGTGCTGTGGATGATATTGCTACGCTTGCGATGATCGACGCTCAGCTCTGGTGACAAAAATCTGTTATTGGATCGTGAGCGCACTTCCACAACGACCAGTGTGCCGGAGTCGTCCATGATCAGGTCGAGCTCGCCATAACGGCAGTAGAAGTTGCTTGCAACGAAGCTCAGTCCGCGCGATTTCAGCCATGCCAGAGCCCGGTTTTCTGCACGTGCGCCAAGCGCCGCGCGTCGATTCACTGACTCCCGCTGCCAACCGGCAGTACCGGTTCGGTGTCTTCCGGTGCCGCAGCGGGCTCGTCGATTTCCAACGGCTCGAGCGGTTCGGGCATTCCGGCTTCGATACGGGCCAGCGCCGGGAATCGTGAGATCCGGCCATTGTCGCTCATGCTCAGTTCCCCGGTCATACCGCGCAACGTCAACGGATCTTTTTTGCGACCGGATAACAACGGTACCAGTCGCCATGCATCGTAGCCCATGGCATAGAGAGAGGAACGATGTTGCGCCCGAGCCGGCCAGTGCCGGTCAATCGTCAAACGCATGTCGCGGGCATTGCTGTCTGGCGAAACTTCCCACGGCGTGGCCGCGAAAATCAGACCGTTAACATCCCGGTTGAGATCCGGGTCCGGGCTGAATGCTGCGGCGGTGGCAAATACCGGCAAATCGGTTGCGTAGTGAAAGCGGAGCTGTGGACGAATCTGACGGGCCTCGCTTGCCTGTGCGGCAATAAAAATGAAATCCACATCACGGCGGCGACGGGGCTCGAATTCGAGTTTTGCACTGACCTCCGATTTGAGCGCGCGGTGTCGTGCATGGCTGCGGTCAAGGTGCAGAACCGGTTGTATGACAGAGGAATAGTCAGTCGCGCCGGGTTCGTAGAATTCATGCGCCAGCAACTGACCACCCAGTTCGTCGAGTTGTGACTTGAACGCCACCAACAGCCGTTCCCCCCAGTCGGTGGCCGGCACCAGCGCCACTGCCCGCACCAAGCCCTCGGCAACAGCTCGTTGTGCCACGCGGGTCGCTTCGTGTTCCGGTGCCAGCGCGAATTGAAAGAAATTTCGCGGCACTTTCGCATCATCGGGTAAATAATTCAGTGCCAGCGTGGGTGGACCTGCCGGCGCAAGTCGGGCAATTTCAGATACATCGTTTTTCAACAATGGGCCGACAATAAATTCCGACCCTGCAGTTACAGCGAGGCGGTAGGCCTCGGCCGCGCCCAGGGCTGCCGTGTCATACATGACGATTTCAGAGCCTTCGACTGAATCTCCGTAGTCAAAATATGCCGCTATGAAGCCGTCGCGTATTGCCGCACCGGCACTTTCCAGACGGCCGGTTTGCGGTAGCAGCAGGGCGACGCGTCGTGGAATGCGCAACGCGTCCGACTCACCCAGCAGGCTGGGAAGTAGTACTTCGCCAGCGGGGTGCTTTGGCCAGGCATCGCGCCATCGCAGAATCGCTGCACGCTCCACGAAGGGATCACCTGCGGTATCTGCAACTGCATTACCCAACTCCAGCCAGCCAGCAACTACCGGATCGGCCGTCTCGGGAATGTCAGTCTGGCCCGCGGCACGCAGTCCTTCCCAAATCAACTGCTGATTGGCCAGCAATTCATCCGGACTGTCGAGCCAGACCTCGCGTTCCATGAGCGCGGCGACTGCAAGATCGGAACGTTTGAGATTGAACCAGGCGCGGGCGCCAATGGCGAGCGCATCTGACGAAATCAGTCGTGGTGAATCGGCTGGTAGTGTCCGCAGGCGGGCCAGAGCCTCGCGCGGCTTTCCTGTTTCAACCTCGAGGGCTGCAGCCATTACCTGCAAAGGCAAGCCCAGGTCGGCTGGCAGCGGCCGGCGTGCCGAACGGATATTGTGCATGGCGCGCGTGCGCTCGCCGGACGTGTACCAGGACTCGGCGGCGAGCAGCAAAAAGCGATTTCGTTGCGATGCTTCGGCTCGCGCCGCAAGCCGTTCGTAAATCTGGGCGGCGGCACGATAGTTGCCAGACTCCTGTTGTGCTCTGGCCCGATTCTCCAGGCTGGCGGGGTCATCGGGCAGACCAGGTGTTACGCAGGCACCGGTAATCAACAACAGACAGCAAACCAGTGCTTGTAGCGTGTGCCGCCGGCGAGGCAGGATAGTCATGTCAAAACTCATCTGCGAAAGTGTCTGGTGTGGAGAACAACCTGTCAAATAACAGCGGTGTGCTGTATGTCGTAGCAACGCCTATCGGCAATCTGGGCGATTTGAGCGTGCGTGCCGGCGATACCCTGCGCGAGGTTGGGCTGATCGCCGCAGAAGACACTCGATACAGCCGCCGCTTGCTCCAGCATCTCGGCGCCAGTACCCCGATGATCTCCCTGCATGAACATAACGAACGGGAGCGCAGCGCAAAGATTGTGACGAAGCTGCAGGCCGGGGTTGCAGTTGCTTTGGTATCTGATGCGGGTACGCCGCTGATCAGCGATCCGGGTTTTCGACTCGTGCGTGCCGCCCGGGCTGCGGGCATCACGGTCAGGACAGTACCCGGCCCCTGTGCCGCTATTGCGGCACTGAGCATTGCCGGCCTGCCGACAGATCGTTTTGTTTTCGACGGTTTTTTGGCCGCCAGGGAATCCGCGTGTCGCGCCCAGTTCGAGGCGTTGGCACAGGAGACCGCGACGCTGATCTTTTATGTGGCACCACGCCGTCTTGTTTCGGGATTGCAGATTGCGGCGGAGGTGTTTGGCAGTGACCGGACTGCGGTACTGGCACGTGAATT
>JAOTXR010000106.1 GCA_029862285.1 Gammaproteobacteria bacterium | reverse complement strand
AGTATTTCGAATTGTGCCACCGCAACGCCACCGGCGGCGCCCGAGCCGGCCAGGCCCACCAGGTGCTCCGAGCCGATGTTGGACGCAAACAGGGACGCGCCGATCACGAACCAGCCAACATTCTTGCCGGCGAGGAAGAAGTCTTCCGAGGTCTGACCCGGGTGCTTGCGGTAGGTGCTGGCAAACGCCACACCAAAGATCGCCAGGAAATAGACGGCGACCACTACCCAGTCGAGTGTGCTCAAGACCTGCATGCGAATCCCCTACGATTCAGGTTGCGGCGCTATTACACCACTATTGGGCGCGCAGGGTAAAAGATGTCCTAAAAGGTGTCTTACGACGAAACGGTGTCGACGGGTCGGCGTAGCGAACCCAGATAACGCGCGTAGGGATTGGCCTGGTAGCCGAGTTTGTCGATCGCTGCCTGTACCCGGAGCCGGGTCGTTTCGCGCACATTCGGTTGCCCGTTGGCCACACGCGAAACCGTCTTGATGGATACACCCGCCAGCAGCGCGACATCGTTAATGGTCGCTTTTGCTGGATGGGTGTTCGCCGGGTTTTTTATCGCGCCGGGGGTATGGTTCAAGTCCAAAAGACCTGCCTCAGAGGCATCGAGAATTCCATGTGTGTCCGGTCGTCATTTTGCTGGCGATAACAACGTCCACTGTCGTTTGCCCGAACGTAGCGGCCACCGCGCCCGGCAGCGCCCGCTTGCCCGGTGGCAAGACTCCCGGGCCCGGTGGGCGTGTAATTGGCAAAAGCCGGACTGCACACGTAATTCACCATCAGACGCAGCAGGGATTTGCGCATGCGCTTGTTACGGGTGGCGAGGTTTCTGGTTGCTCTCACGGGTCCATCCTCTCTAGGTTATGTCATAACACGACAGCCGACGCGCATTCTGCGCATCGACGCTGCTAACTTAGAGCTGGAGGAGGGAACCTACAAACGAGAAAATGTCGGGTTCGAGGTGAGAAAAGCTCAGGTGGCCGGGGCGATGGTTTCCAGCACCCATTGGCGCAATGCCTGTACCGATTCCCTGTTTCTGGAGTCTTCGGCGTAGACCAGATGGTAGCAATCGGGCGTCGCAATTTCGTCTTTGTAGAGCCGTACGAGACGGCCCGATTTGAAGCGACCCTCGCTCAGTGGCATCGGTACCAGCGCCACACCAAGCCCCTGCTCGGCGGCACGAACGACAGCGAACATCGAGTTGAGGTGGACGATATTAGATGGCTCGGGTATCTCGATTCCCGACCCCTCCGACCAGGTCTGCCAGTCAACGACGCGATTGGCATGCACGACTACTGGATACGGCTTCTTTGGCTTACGCCCGGATCCGACTATCTCCTTGCGCAACTGTGGCGAGCAGGCCGGCACCACCCGCAGTGGAAAAAGCACGTCGGACTCGAGGTGAGCCGGAGCCGAACGAAACAGCCGGATCGACAAGTCTGCCGAAGCCGGGTGCTTTTCCGGGCTTTCGTCGCTGGTGTCGATGTGGATGTCGATCTCCGGATGTAGTGCCGTAAATTCGGCCAGTCGAGACACGAATATTTCGCTGGCGAAGAACGGCTGGACGGAAATTCGCAGCGTAGTGCGATTGGTGCGTGATCGAAACGGCGCCGTCGCTTCATCGAGTTGGCGAATCAGGGAGGCAGTCTGGTCGAACAACGCCTGACCGGTCGCCGTCAGATCCAGGCCATTGGCGCTGCGCGTAAAAAGGGTCACGCCCAGTTCATCTTCGAGGCTTTTGATTTGATGGCTGACGGCCGATGGGGTGACAAAGAGCTCCTCCGCCGCCAGGCGAAAGCTCTTGTGGCTGGCGGCCACGCAGAATGTTCGCAGTCCCCTCAGGGACAGCTGTCGATTGGTAATTTTCATGGTTTAGGTAAATCTGGCCGAACGAAATGCCTGGTGCTCGCCGGCATAATGAATTAGCGATGTTTCAATCTGAAGACAACGAGCAGGCCCATTCGGCCTGTCGGGTTGCACGAATCGTACCAGTATTAGCCGATAGAAACAGATTGCGCAAAACCCTGAATCAGTGTCGTTTTTCCGGAATGCAATACCTGAGTCTGCAGCGCTTATGCACCGTATGAGTGCAGGGCGGTCCGATGTTGCTCCGCTACGGTGCCGCGTCGGGCTAGTTGCCGTCGCAGATATTGGGCACGCCACTCGGCCCCGGGTCGGCCAGGAAAAACTGCTTCGCGATGCCAACATCCGGAAAGCTGGTGATGCCGTCGCCGTCCAGATCGGTGACCAGGTCGCCGGACAGCAGGAAATTCTGCTTGATTGTCGCGACGTCGAGAAAATCGACACTGCAATTCTGGTCGAAATCCGGATCGCAGAAGTTACCGATGCCATCGATATCGGTATCGCGCTGGGCGGGGTTGGCCACTTCGGTGCAGTTATCCTGAATTGCTGCGAGGCCGTCGCCATCGGCCTCGAGAAACCAGTTGCCCGGACCGCTCGCCACTACGCCGAGTCCGAGAAAATCGGTCTCTATGGTCCACGTTTCCTTTCCAACATCGATACTGACTGCCAGGTCGATGAGGCCGAATATTCCGCCATCTATCTGACCGGTCAATGCCATCGTGCCTGATTCCAGTTCGCCGTTACCGTCGGTGGTGAGTGTTGCCGATACAAGCGTGCTGTCTGCGGGACCGACCGCGACGCCTTGCGCCTGAATACCGTAATCAGTGATGTCGGCGGCGCCGAACGTGCTGCCGGGTCCGGACGCGGCATCGTCGGCGGTGATGTATCCCGCAATCGGTTCACCAACCGTAATACCGGCGAGATCACAGGCCAGGGGATCGCATTGATCCACGACGCCCTCAAGATCCCAGGTTGTCGCATGCGTGGTAGTTGCAAATCCACACAAGACGAGCACGAGCAATGCAGTACGGTGTTTCATCTCATTATCCCCTCGCCGCATAGTGTAGCCGGAATTGGGGAGAGCCTGGCAGGCGGGTTATGTCTAATTGTGAACCCGGTGAATTAACGGCTCGCTATGTCTATGGAAAAAGCGTAATGCGTAGACTCAACGCCATCTGTTTCCCATCCTCAGGCGCTTTGGCATAAACTTCCAGTTGCCGATGCTGTCTCGTTGGGGGGCTAAATGCGACTACCGCGACCACGTATCCTGCGTGTAATTGGACTGCTGGCGGCCACGTCTATTTTGCTCGGCGCAATCCAGTGCGACCTGGTCCTGCCGACCATCGTCATTACTTCGCCCGGGCAGGGCATCTTTACAACCGATAACTCCATCCTGGTCGAAGGAGATGTGGTCAATGTCGACCTGAGCCTGGTCGTCGATGTACGGGTCAACGGCGCCTCGGTGGCCCTCGGAAAAAAAGGGCATTTCAGCACCGTCGTGACCGTCACGCCCGGTAGCGTGTCATTTCCCATTGTGGCCGAACTCGAACTGCAAAGTGGGCCGATCTGGCGCGACCGGGTTACCGCTGTCATTGGCGAAGTTGTCGCTGACGGCGATTTCTCGCCGATGGGTTTGGCCTTGCGGCTGAACGACAGTGGCCTGGATGACCTGGAAACAATCGTCGCCGACCAGATCGACCTGGATATCGCGACGCTTTTGCCACCCGGTACGGTGCTCGTGGACGAGTGTTTCTCCGAATTGTTCGGGCTGTGTCTCGGCGATGCACGTGCCAGTGTCGATAATCCGCCACCCACATTCACCGATTTCAGCATCGACCTCGATTCGGTCACCAACGCGGTCGACGGGGAGATGCTGATTACCGATATAGAGGTTCATCTTTACATCGATGGAACCGGCGTGGTGCCCGACTGCGGTCTGCGGCTGAACGCACAGGCCACGATTATCGATGGTAACTACGCGCTGCAACCGGCGTCGCCGGTGCCCACGTCGGTGGATGTGAATCAGAATGGTGCGGTCAGCGTGTCATTCAGCAGCTTCGATCAGACATTCACCAGTGGTATATGCGACGTGCCGCTAATTGGCGACGTTATCCAGTTGATTATTGGCGACGTCGAGCCTGCAGTGCGTGATGGGTTGCGTGACTTTCTTGCGGATCCGGACGGTAGCGGGCCGCTCGACAGTCCGATCGCCGATGCCGTCGAAGTAGCGCTGGCCGGAATTGAAATTACCGGGCCGGTCGGTTCTGCCATCGGTGTTGGCCTGGAGGCGCCGCTGTTTGATGTATTCGAAGATTCTGACGGCGTTACGCTGGATGCCGACGCGCTGGTAATTGCCAGCATGCCCGACGCCGACGCGGTCGACCTGGCAGGCTCCTACCATGTGCCGGAGGCGTTCCCGCCGTTTGGCGCGTTGACACCGGGTGGCCTGGCGTACGATCTTGCCTTGTGTATCTCCACTTCTGCGTTCAACCAGTTACTCAAAGCAGAAGTCGAGAGCGGGCTTCTGATCGCATCGCTCAGTGAACTCGATCTTGGCAACGGACCCGTGCCGATTACGTCCGGGCTGCTCGGTTTGTTCATTCCGGAACTGAACAGCCTCGGGCCGGGTACACCATTGCGGATCAATATCCGCCCCGTGCTGGCACCGGTCATCACCGGTAACACCGGGCCGAATGGTGAGATCGCCGAGTTGCTGGTACCGGAATTGCGTATTTCACTTACCACAGTCGACGGTTTTGTGTATCTGGACATTGCCGTTGACACGGTCGTGGGATTGGGTGCGGGCTTCGACCCGCTGACCGGCTCACTCAGCTTCCTGTTGGGCGAGCTCGATCCCGCCAACATCAACATTAACGTGCTGTACAATTTTGTCGGTACCAACGAAGTCCTGCTGGAGGGATTGCTGCAGGTGGTCGTGCCCCTGATATTTCCGTCGCTGGCCGGCTCTCTGAATAGTTTCCCCATCCCCGCACTCCTGGGGCTGGAGCTGAATTTCGTGGAACTGTCCCGTAACGGTCAGTTCATGTCGTTGTTTCTCAACACCGCCGTACCCTAATCGGCAGGGTTGCGCATTACCTGTTTTGGGGTGCGGTCGACATTGAACAGCCCCCAGTGTTTTTCAGCGCCAAGCGGGTCATTCGGATTGCCTTTCCAGGGTTCGTCGAATGCTTCGAAGAAAAACACCGTGGTGTTTGACGCGGTTGCCCATTCTTTTAGCTCGCGATAGTGGCGTGTCTGCTTGGTCTCGTTGGCCCGTTCGCCAAACTCGCTGGCAATAGTTGCCCAGCCGGCTTCCAGTATTGCGAGCTGTTTGCCGGGTAACGCGGCACGCACGCCATCTATGTTGGCGATCGTGTAGTCGAGCGCTTCATCGATCGTTTTTTCTTCCCATTGGGGATAAGTGTGCACACCGATGAAATCGAGTTCCGCTGCCAGCGGTGCACCATCCTGTATCCACCATACGTAATTTTCCGCGACAGTCACCGGCTGGTCGATGGCCGCGCGCACGCGTCTGACGTAGTTGATTACATTTTCCAGCGGCACCATGTGGTCGTTCCAGTTGACCAGGGCCTCGTTGCCGACATTGACGGCAATAACAATGTCATCGTATTCCCGGGCAAGCGCGATGCCACGTTCCACCTCGGCCACATTTCTCAGGGCATTGGCGGCCAGCTTTTCTTCGGGTATCGGTTCATCCAGCCACGGACAGCCCTCGTGGTTGCTGAACTCGGCGTCCAGCCACATGCCCTGCAGGACCTTGATGGGGAGCCGGTGCTGGCGGATGAGTTGGAGCGTGGTTCTCGAATTCTCGCCGGCGTCGTAGAGACGGATCAGGTTGAAGTCATGCACGACCATAATCTGAAGATCTTCGAGTATCTGCTTGTCACTCGGATTAACCGCCCCGTCGCCACGATCCGGATGCTGACCTTCGCGAAAACCGGAGTAGGCTACCGCCATGACTTCCCCGGCCAGTAAAGTCTCGGCTGACTGCGTCGTATCGGGCGAGGTCATCACGCACGACATCGCCAGCAGGCTGATTACGGTAGCGAGGATTACGGTTCCGGGTACCGAATTTATTGACTGGCTTAGTCGGCCACTATGCACTATTCGATCCTCATTTGAGTACGGATGCCGGGTGGCTCCGTATAAGTCAGTACCCGGCACCGCTGGCCAGGTCAAACAGATTGTCTGCCGGCACCGTCAGCTCGATTTGACGGATGCGCCCGCTGCGTTGAAACAGCTCGGTCGCCAATTCGGTGGCAAGAAACAAATCCGGCAGGGTCTGGCGTTCGCCGTTGTCCCAGATGAGGGACATGGATGGCTCAGCAGAATCATCCAGTCGGTAGACCAGTGGTATCTGGCACCAGGTAAACGCCAGCCCGCGTGCCGGCACTGTCAGCGTTTGCCATTGACCGTGCACGTCGAGGAAGCGGTAAGGTTCCGGTTCGTCTATGAATTCACACGCGCGCAGGAGAGCCGGATCGAATTGCACCGCGCCGTCGTGCACGCGGATGCCCAATTCTCCGAAGCGGGTCAACATTTCTTCTTTCACCTGGCCGGTCATGCCAGGTTGCTGGGCACCGATGTGCCCGGGTGTGTGTGAATAGGGATCGGTGGGGAAGGCGCCATACTCGGCAGGCGACTTGTTAAAACCCAACCCTTCTCGAATCCGGTAGTACAGCACCGCCAGACGCTGGCACGCAGCCTGGCTGGCGTCCTGTGCCCTGGCGGCAAAAAAGTTCTCCTGCACCGCTACCAGCAACTTGCCGACCATGTGCCAGTAGATACTGCCCAGGCCCTCGAAACCGAACATACCGCCGGAGCGCCCGGTAAAAGCCTTGTGGTTGAACACTCTTTCGTAGAGTTTTTGCAGTGGTACACGTGCCGCCTCCAGCATCTCGCCATAGGCGGGCGCCAAATCGTCTAATCGCGCGTTTAGAGCATCAACGTTGGTCAGGTCGGCATTAAAACGATAGGTCCCGCCAGCGTCGCATTCGATGATCCGTTGCTCTCCTTGCTCCAGCATGCGTTTGAGCAGTGGCGACGATTCGATCTGTTCGGCGGGAACGCAATTCTTCTCGAGAAACCCGGGTAGCTTGCGATCCGGATAGAGCAGGAAGGAATGCTGGTCGTGACGAAACAACTCGCTGTCGAACAACGTCT
>JAOTXR010000104.1 GCA_029862285.1 Gammaproteobacteria bacterium | reverse complement strand
TGAAACCGAGTTTGACGACTTGCCGCCAGAGTCTCAGCGCCAATACAAAGATATGGCGTATTCCGAACTAAGAGACAACACAATGAAGGCCCTCGCTTCAGTGATTCAGTGCCTGCGAATCATCAACAAGTTGAGAAAGGCGGGAATGTACCGCGACACCGTGATAGTTATGAAGGCAACAACCAAAATAGAAAAACTATTGCGCACCATGATCGGTTTCACGATTCAGCCATAAGCCACGCAGTCCTCGCACACCGTGCCGCTGACGTCTTTGCCTAAATGGGCGCGTCGCACCGCCTGGAACTTCGCGCTGTGCCATATTTCCATAAAACTGTGCTCGTGTAGATCACCGACACGGAACCGGCCGTCAGCGTCGAAGCAGCATAACGACATCTGGCCGTCGTGCCGGACATGGCCTTCGGTAAACGCAGACCAGCACGGTAGCGGCGCTACCAGCCCGCCGATCCTGC
Organism: Gammaproteobacteria bacterium; assembly: GCA_029862285.1. Lineage (GTDB taxonomy): Bacteria > Pseudomonadota > Gammaproteobacteria > Steroidobacterales > JABDKV01 > JABDJB01. The sequence continues at coordinate 6,627 of JAOTXR010000104.1, read as the reverse complement.
CCTGGTTACCTGCCGTTGGCCGGTAGCCTAATTCTTCCTCGCGCTCTGTAGCCACGGCACCCATCGAATAAAGTGGCAGGTAATAATGCTCATCGACAAACGGCGCGACATGCGCGGCGACCAATGCCGCCATCCGCTGTTCCTGCTCGCCGTCATATTGAATCGACGACGCGTACAACCTGGTTGTATAACCGTTCTCGTCCCTTATTCTGCGTGCGCTGCGAACCGCTTGTAACGCTTTCGTGTATAGCGACGGTTTAACGCCCATGATTTCTGCGAACTGCGTATCATCGCAGGCATTGATACTGAACTTCAGCGAATCCAGCCCGGCGGCCATCAGGCGTTGCAATACTTCGTCGGTGGCTAACGACCCGTTGGTTGTCAGGAACACGTAGGGCATCCCCAGCTCGTTTTTAAGATAGTCGCAGGCCTCCACAGTCAGATTGGCCGACATCAGCGGCTCACCGAGGTAAAATAGTCCTATCTCAACCACGCCTGCAGCGTGCATCTCGCGCGTGATCCGCTTGAAAAACGCCAGCTTCATATCGTCAGCGCGTTTCGGCTGCCGGCCCCTGGTGCGTAAGGCGCAAAACCCACACTTGTAATTACAGCGCCCGGTTAGCTCGATCTTTACCGACCGTGGCGCCGGGGGATCAGGCATTAGATGGCTGGCCGGTATATGGGTAACTTTGTCAATCCGCGCTGTGATCGTCATTCAGTACCCGGCTCGTCTAAAGCCTCGCTCATGTTTTTCATAGTCTCCGAGCCAATCTTGAAAACCCTGGCGCCCGATTCACGGACATCAGCGTCGGTTTTCTTCGCCCGGCTGGCTTCACGCTGCGCGCCTTCCTGCGCCCGACGCTTGGCATCGTCGATCTGCATTTGCTCCAATTGCGTTGGCGGCGCCGGCTGCGGCTCGGCCATCTGGTTAAGCTGGTCTTCTACATCGCGACCAAACCGGAACCGGCGTGACGCGGCGAGTAAAATAGCTTTGCCAGCATCAAAGGGCAGCACCCGCTTTTCAATCAGCGGGCCGATCCCCGCCATGAATGTGCCGGCCGCGTTCATAAACTCAAGCGTGTCCTGCTTGTCCTGCTGCTCGTCTGCATAGATTGTCGAATCGGTCTCGATGTCGATGGCGAACGTGCGCAACACATCGGACGACATTACCTGCACATGCTCGTCGCGCACCGGGATACCGGAAATCATCGTAAAGGTCCGGGCATCAAAGTGCTCGGCCATTATCTCGGCCATCAGCCGGTACAGATCGCGAAACAGGCGTTGAATATCGCGCTGCTTCAGCCGCAACCGCTTGCCGGTAGATTGCACCTTGATCTGCTGCGCGCCTTTGGTCTCCCTGGGGTCGCTCGCGCCGCGCTGGATGTCCGAAATCCCGGTGATCTCGTAAATAGTTTGCATGGCATTGTTCCGCTCGCGAACCAGCACCACCAGCGCTTTAGCCATCTCATCGACCGGCAGCCAGTTTATTATTCCGGCGAGCCCGCCTTTTTCCATAAACTGGTGCCAGTTCTCGACCGCTACCAGCTCGTTATCAGGGGCATCGGCCAGCAGGTCCAGCAGGCCATGCAGTTCTTTGGGATACACGCCGCGACCCCGGATCGCTCCGGCAACCGACGTGATTCGCTGCGTTAGATCGTCAACCTCTGCGGCCAAAGCCTGGTATAACGTATATTCCGGTTTCGGGATCAGCGAACCACTGCGCGGCACGCTGTAAGCCGGTTCCGGCATCGGAAAAAAGTCGGCAAGGCCAAGCGGGTCGCCCTCGCGCATCAGAAAATCATCGAGGCCCTCGGTGACAATGCAGACCTTGCGATTGATCCGGTCCCAGACTTCAAAAACCTCGACGGTCTCGTCCTCGCCATCAACGACGACGGTGTCAAAGCTAACCTGGTTGGCCTTGCGCGCTCCGAACTGTTCGCGTATCTCGTCTTTGGTCAGATCGTGCCGAAACGCTATCCAGGGCAGTCGGTCCCATTTCTTCGCCTTCGGGTGGATCAGGTCTTTCCAGTAAACGTGTTCGGGGTAAACCTCCTCGTAGACTTTGCGTTCGGGCCCCGGCTGTTCGGCGTAAAACCCGTCGCCATCGGCGCGGATGTCGTTTTCACCAACCGCCTCCCCGTTGGCCGTCATGCTGCCGTCCTCGGCGATCTCGACGGCATAACGCACCGGGTCGCCGGCACCAAAATACGGCTTATAACGTACCCGCGCTGTACCGCGGCCTGGAACCAGGTAGTCCAGCACAATCTCAGTCGCCATCCGGTCGAAATTCAGAAAATCAATGCTGAACTCGATCCCGCGCTCGAGCACCGTCGAAACTGTCCGCGCTACCGGATTTTCGCTATACCAGCGATTCGATATTTCCGGCCGCGGCGTGTCTGAGTACAACGACGGCAGCATGGTCTGCACATTGGCCCACAGCACATTGAACGACTTGGCGTCCTTTTCATCCTCGGCGTCATAGAGTTTCTGCACTTTTTCGGCGCGCTTGAACCACTTTTCCATGTCGCCTTTTTGGGCCCGGTTCACTGCGTCCAGCCACCAGCTTACCGAGTATTTATCGAAATCAGCCATCAGATAAAGTCTCTGGTGTTGTTACGGCGGCCTGCCTTGAAAATATCCGGGAACGTCAGCGGCGCGATCATCGGCGGCGGCGGTTCCGGTTCGGTTGCCACCCACGGCCGGGCCATGCAGGCATAACGGGTTTCGTCTACCGCGTGGTCCTCGCCGCCTTTATCTACATCCTCGGGATTCCTGTCCGAGCGCATTACCGCCGGGATGGTCCGGCGGGTATGTTTGCAACGAGAATGAATTAGCAGTTTTTTGTCCCTTAATCTCGAATACATTTCCTGCCAGCCTGCCTCGCGCTGCCGATCTGCCCGGTGCCATGAAATCCCGGCTGTTGCGAACATCTCGGCCGGGCTGGGACCGGAATCAGTACGCCACAGCGACGGGTCCGCGACCGAAAACGAAAACTGCTGGTCAGTTTTCTCGCGCGCCTTCATGCCGGCGGCTACCGCCGACGCCGACAGGCGCAGCCCGTTGCCTTTGGTGGTCTTGCCGTTGTAGCCATACCACTCCCGATACTTGACCAGCGTTTCGGCCTCGATCTCGAGGCCATTGACCGGCTCACCGTCGGCAACCGCGTACCAGCCGATAGAAAACGGGCTGTTAAAGCCCCAGTCACAGGCACGAAACCGCATCCAGTGATCAGGGATGTCAAAATCCACGACATTGCCTTCCGGGTAACTGCGGTCGTCGTAGCACTCGAAATAAGCGCCAACAACCACCGACCAGTCGCCATCACGCAGCATTTTCTGCATGTCGGTGGACATCAGCCCAAACTGACCGGCATAAGCCTGGTCCAGGTACTGGTTATCGTCCATTTTGGCCGGTATGAACACGCTATCTAAGCCCGTATCGTCGTCAACGAACGCCTGTTCCGGTATTCGCCCGTCGATAAACCGGCCTTTGAGAAAATGATGGCCGGGGCCGCCGGGATTGGCGGTAAACACGGCGCGCGGTAGCCGCTCTGCATCCACTGCCGGTTTCCACGACCCCAGGCGCAGCCGCCCGATCAGATACGCTAACTGGAACGGCGTAAACTGCCCGGCCTCATCGACACCGAGCCAATGGCACTCCTGTCCCTGCGCGTCATCGGTGTCCGACTCATGCTCCATGTGCATGAAAAACATGATCGACCCGTTGGTGAACATAAAATAGTTGTCCGAAGCGTTATAGCGCCCCAGTTCAATCGGTATTTCCGCCCGAACCTTCAGGATATGGTTTTTCAGCAACTGCTTGGTGGTCCGGCGGTACAAATACGCTTCGCACTTCGGGTTCTGGAGACAGAAAACAATGCCGTCCCAGCGTAGCGCGTGGCTTTTGCCACCACCTGCAGCGCCGCCGTACAAAATCCAGCGTGCTTTCGACTTGTGCAGCACGTCCTGCCGCGGCTGCGGCGTATAGTCAAGCTGAATAACGCGTTGCTTCGCCATTACAGTCTCGTCAAAATTGCGTTTACTTTCGCAGCAAGGCTCGCAATCGCGTTCTCGAGCGCGGCATGATCGTTAGCATAGACACTGCCGTCAGCAAGGTTCGCTATGGTGTCGCTCGCAGTGCCCCCGGTATTGTCGGTCAGCGAGGTCATGGTGCCGATAACATTGCCGATAACCAGCCACTCACTCACGCCGTCGTCGTCAAAAACCCGGCCACCCCAGTCAACATCTATAACCTCAGAGGTGGCGCCGTCTATGGTGTCGGAACCAGCGCGGTTGATTGTGATGTTGTTACTACCGGCGCTGCCGTCTTCGTCCTTGACTACAACAACCCGCTCGTTATTGCCGGCCGCCGGCATAGTTACGGTTATCGCCCCGGTCGAGCTGCGACAGCGGATCAAATAGTCGTCGTCGCCGATAGTGTAGGGTGAATCCGTGTTGTGTATCCGCTTGCCGCGATAGCGCATCGCGCCATCGAACTGCCCCACCCGCATTGTGTTGGCACGCAATGCTGATGTCAGGTACGACGAGCCCACCACATCGAGACTCGGCATACTGTACGTGTTTACCCCGTCTTTGGTTACATCGCGGCCAGTCTTGTCCATGAACGCGCATTCACTGGCGCACTTGATGTCTACCGTGCCCGGTCCACCGTTCGCGACCGCGCCCTTGCTATCGAAGTCCGTGCCGTGCCCGATCCACAGCGTGACCTTGCCCGACGTGGCCTGGTCGTCGATATGATAATCAAAATTCCCCGCCGCTTTGGCGAGAAACGAGCATCGCTGTAACACCAGCATGCCGGCATATTTATGCACAATGCCAACGGCATCGAAATCCTCAACATTGCATCCGTGCAACATCATATAGCTAACGCCGTTAACCCCGTCGTCAGCGACCGTAGAACCAAATTCGCCCCAATCCCCACCACCGGCATCAATGCCATTGCAGTTATACATCGAACAACCGGTGCGAATCCGGTAGCCGACTTTGCCCGACTCCACGACGTGCGCGTAACAATTATTCAAGGAAGTGGTTTTGTGCCCGCCAAGATCAAATAAATGATCACCACACCTGGTGATATGCACGTTGGTAAGCGTGTTCGAGAACTCGGTCATAAGGTAAATCCCTTTACCACCCATGTCGTTGATCTTGACGTTCTCGATATTGCACTCGAAGGCCGGGAAAGTGTTGTTGTCCTCGTAAAATATCCCGTGCCAGGAGCCGCTATCATCACCAATAATGGCGAAATCCCTTAACTGAAACCGCCCCGCTAATGCCGATGTCTCGTTGGCAATATGTACGCCATGACACCCCACCGGCCGGAGCGCCGAGCCGCTATCCATCCCGGCCCCGGATAACAGCAGACCACCAAAATTGTTCAGCGCAACATCATATTCAAAACTACCGTCGATCAGTACCCGCTTGTTCTCGAGCACCGCTTCGTCTATCGCGGCCTGAACACTGACTGCACCACCGACCCGCGATTGCGATACCGGTATCGCCGCATCTACCCCCTTGTGGTAGCTGCGTAACTTCTGACGAAAATGCGGCGTTAAACCCGCGCCCATCGTCAGAAGTTAATAAATAACGTCGTCACATCAGCCGAGGTCGCCGGCTTCGCTATCGCCCGCACCGACTGACCATGCCCGACCACAATATCCATCGCGCCCGCCGAGCTGAAATTCCCCGAGGTGCAAAAAGCATGCTTCTCGTCCGGGTCCAAATATAAATCCACAGAGTGCGTACCACCATCCGGCGAGGTCTGTATATCAACCTGCGTCGTCGTGCCAAACGTCCCAACCGCGGTCAGCGTCGCTATCACCTCGCGCGACGCACCACCCGGCGACTCCAACTCAACCCAGTTCGATGTGGTCGTGGCCGACGCACTCGTAATCAGGATAGGCATAGCAATCCGCTCCGTAAATTAAAAACAAAAAAAAGCCGGCCGCGGGGAGGAATCAAATTCGCGGCCGACTTAAAGCCATCACGTCCACGCTAGAAGACGGATGATGACCAGATCCCGTCTCTCACAGCGGGACCTGTTGGGGGCTGCACCCACAAGTACAATGCAGCGCCCCGGATTTTACCATGTTCCACATGAAACTACTGATTCCAAATCCCCGGCGCCTTCCTCTTTTTCCTCTTCTTCTTCCCCGGCTTCGGACCATCCTCTGCGTGTTCGGCCTGCTGAGGCTCCACCCGCTCCTCTCGCGGCTCAACTACCTCCTCCGGTACCTTCGCCAGACCACGCTTCCGCTCAGCCAACAACGCTAACCTCAACCTCGCCTGTAATCCCGGCATCTCAAACCTCCTGAAAGAATAATCCAATACGCCAACTTTGAATTTTTTTTTGAGAGCGGGGGGATATGTCCCCGTACATCTGTGTGTCGCGGTCCCTGGGGGTTTCTGCCTGGGATGCTTCCAGCGAGATGCTTAATTCAAATAAATCAGCGTCTTACCGCACTAACCTCGAAACTGTGCGCCAATTTAACTTAATAGCGATTATGCGCATAGTGCAGTGCACATCTAAGTAAATCAGTGTGTTGCGTTGTTCGGCGGCATCGGAGAATCAGGCGAAACGCCCAATTAACAGCTTATCCACAGCTTATCC
>JAOTXR010000105.1 GCA_029862285.1 Gammaproteobacteria bacterium | reverse complement strand
ACAAATTATTAAAGAAAACGGAAAGGATTGTATTGAATTTACCAAAATTGCTGTTGTCATTCTGAACCAAAAAATCAGACCATTTACTGCAAAATGGCACAAAGTTGTGGTTTCTGGTGGATTTAAAGAAAAGCAAACCTCCGTAGAATTTCGCAAGGACTTATTGGAACTTCAACAGGTTCTGTGTATTTATACTCAAATGCTTGCTCAAATGGCCGGCGTTGAAGACTTAACTAGCCTAGAAGAATAACTGTGAGCATGCCAAAACATAAAGTATTCATTAGCTACCACCATGCTGGTGATCAAGGGTATAAAAAATCACTAATTAAATGGAACGAAGATAACAATTACGACATTTTCATTGATGCTTCCGTCGACACAGGTGATATTGATGAAAACCTACCCGATGAAGCCATCCGTCAAAAAATTCGTGATGAGTACCTTAGAGATTCATCCGTTACAATTCTACTAGTCGGCACAGAAACTAAGAAAAGAAAGCATGTCGACTGGGAGATATACTCCAGTATGTATGATGGGCAGGTAAACAAAAAATCTGGCGTATTGGTTATCAATCTTCCAAGTACAGGGTGCACAACTTATATGGCTGCTCATGGCGATGAAGAGAAAGCAGCGCTATATCCTAACAACACAAGCTGGATTTCAGTTACTACTCGTGCTGAATATGAGAGCAGATACCCTCATATGCCTGCAAGAATCATTGATAACCTTTTAAGAACTGGAGCAAAAGTATCGGTAGCTAATTGGGAAACCATTACAGCTTCCCCAGACAAGTTGAAATTGGTAGTTGACTTAACATTTAATGATAGAGGTGGCTGCGATTACGACCTTACCGCTCCAATGCGCCGGTCAAATTCGTAGTGTGTTCACGGCATACAAATCGCTAAACTCGTCGCTGAGCGTATCTGTCACGCCTGTTGCTTTCGCAACAAGCCAACCGGGGTTGAACTGCGCTGCCATGTCCGCTTGTGGCCGGTTGGCGCCATAGGCCGGCTCCACGGAAGTGCTTTTCGAACGACGGGATTCAGACGCTAAGCGGACGTCAGAAACGCGTTACCGCGGTAACCTGAAGCGATCACAAGCGGTTGATTCAAAACTTTGGCCCTGTGAGTATTAACAGAAGCCGCGAGTATGGTCGAAATTCAAGACTATTGGGGCGATCTGAAGTTGCTCAAGCGCCCCAAGTCTTTGATATCCTGACATCGTTATTCAAGACTTTTTTGTCACCGACCACCCATTTTCCGTACAGCGGATACAACAAGGTAATCAGCGGCATGATCAAAAATGAGAAATGGGCAGACTTGACCGCTATCTGGAGAACGACGTGAATTCAGCCACGCTTAGCATTGATATCGGCGGCTCAGGTGTAAAAGGCATGGTCCTCGATTCGCAGGCAAACCCGCTAAACGATCGGGTCCGGATTGAGACGCCGGACAAGGCCGTGCCACGGGCCGTGTTTGACGTCATCGGGCAACTGGTATTGCAGCAGCCGTCGTTTGATCGTGTCTCAGTAGGCTTCCCCGGCGTGGTGCAATTCGGGGTGACGCAAACCGCGCCGAATCTGGACGGCGACTGGAACGACGTGCCGCTGGCGGCCCGGATTTCCGAGATGACCGGCAAACCGTGTCGCGCTGTCAACGATGCCGATATGCAGGGTTATGGCGCGATCGAGGGAACCGGTGTGGAGATGATGATCACGTTGGGCACCGGTATGGGCGCGGCTATTTTCAGTAACGGCCACCTGACGCCCAATCTGGAGCTGGGTCACCACCCATGGCGCAAGGGTGATACCTATGAAGAACAGTTGGGGAATGCGGCGCGCCGCAAAGTCGGTAACAAGAAGTGGAGTCGGCGTGTGCTTGAAGCCGTAGAGCAAATACTGCCGATCTGGAATCCGCGCGTACTTTATCTAGGCGGTGGTAACGCGGATAAACTAAAAACAGAAATGCCTGAGCGTGTGCAGCCTGTCGACAATATCGCGGGAATCCTCGGCGGTATCCGTCTTTGGGATGATGAGCCACACTGAGAAAAACCCAAGGGGCCAAGTCTGCCCATTTCCCATTTTCCGTTTCCGTATAGCGGATACAAAAACGGTAATCAGCTGCCTGATCAAAAATGAGAAATGGGCAGACTTGACCTCTTTTGCACGTAGGCAACGGCTTCCAGCCGCGACACCCAGCTTCCGCAATCGGCCATAACCGGACGATCAGTGCCGGATTATCTCGGCGATAGTCCAAGCGAGAGCAATTGTGCTCGGTTTCGTTTTCAATTAAGTTGTCAGCTTCGGGTTGCTCGCCTGATCCTGCGGATCAACAGGTAAATGAAATCAATAAACCAGAGAGTGATCAGGGCAGTGCGGTATCATGCGGGCCATCATCCGATTATGCTTGTCATCCGGTCTACCAAGACTCGGCGGATACAGACCTGCCACCTGCTGTGTGCGGATGTATACCTCGGTGCGGCAGTGGTTTATCCCTGGATGTGAAAGTCGCTGACGGTTATTGGCCTGACGGAACCCGAAAAGGCGATTTTAGCTGCAAATAATTCATACGTCCGTTTTTGCCTTGATCAGTTCTTTATAAAGAAACAGATTTCTTAAGTTTTCCTCAGTCTGCCCAGCTTCCCCTCATTATTCTCCTATTCCAGCGATTTCACTGTCCCCGATTCCGATCTGGTGAAACTGCAGGAGCCAAGTCGACCTGTTTCCTGAGTCAAAGGGAATCCCTTGAAACTGAAAAATGAGCTTTTTTATTCCCAATCCCTTAACCACGCGGTCATCAGTTTCTTGATTTGTGTCTGGTAGGGTGTGCCTGCGAGTTTTGCTTTGGCTTTGAAGGCGGCGAGCAGGTCTTCCGGCACTTTCATGCTGATCAGCCGGGAAGGGGCCCGGCGGCTGCCATGAATACGCCGGAAATCGTCGAGAAAGCGGACGATCTCTTCCGGTGACATTTCGGCGCAACGCGCCAAGTACTCGTCGGAAAATTTTTGTACGGATTTCATCTCAGTTTTTCAAGCGCGGCAACATCTTCCACGTCCTGTGGTCTGCCGCTTTGTCGTTTCATGTCGATAAGGTCTTTCAGTGACAAGACAGTGATGCTGCCGCTCCCCATTTGGATGCGTTTTGTTCTTTTTCCTTTCAGATCGTAGTTGATGACTATGTCCACTTGCAGGGAGAGGTCGTTCGGGTCATAGAAATTCCAGGCCAGCAGGTTGCGGTTCTCTATGAACTCCTGGCGGAAATCGTAGATTTCACCGGCGCTGACGGGCAGGCGTGATACCAGTCCCAGGTTGGTTAGCGCATTCTCGGCGGCGACCAGAGTTTTCCTGTTCCAGGCGAGCGCGACGTCGATATCGACCGTCCCGCGGACCGCACCATGCAATGCCACGGCATGGCCACCCACCACGGCATAGCGAACGCCGGCGTCGGCAAGTGCAGTGCATATCCGTTCCAGGCCTGTCATGATTTTAGTATATACTGGTATATACTGACAATCTATTCTTTTTCGGGCCTTGAGTCATTTGGCTATTGGATGATTTAATTATTCTCAATTGCAGGCATTTCCGGGTCTCGGTCTTGGTCAAGAATCGCGGGTTAGTTTGGCAAAACACGATCTATAACAAGTAGAAGCAGCTATTGCAGGCTAATCGGTAGCCCGGCCCCCTTGACCGGCAGCGCAGCATCCCGGAAGGTATCGGTCCTTTTCCATGCGTGAGAAATGAGTGGCTCCTTCCCGATCCGACAATCCCGGTCGTGGATTCCTGGTACCCATCGGTGGTGCTGAAGAGAAATTGCGTAATCCGGAGATTTTGCATCGCTTTGTCGAGATTTGCGGCGGTGCCGAACCGGCACGTATCGCAATAATTCCAACAGCCTCGGAGCTGGAGGACACGGGGCGTAATTACGAGAAATTATTTCGCGATCTTGGCGTGAAGCATGCCATGGTGTTGCCAATCACCACGCGTGCGGATTGCGAGGATGACAGGTACACCGAGTATCTCGAACGGGCCACAGGAATTTTCATGACCGGCGGCAACCAGTTGCGTCTGTCCACGACATTGGGTGGCACCCGTGTGGCGCAACTCATCCGCCGGCGTAGCGCTGCCGGTGCGCACATTGCCGGTACATCGGCCGGTGCGGCGTTCATGTCCGAGCATATGATTGCCGGTGGCGCGGAGGGCAGCACTCCCAGTCCCGACAAGGTAACCCTGGCACCGGGTCTGGGACTCACCAACAATTTCATTATCGATCAGCATTTTCGCCAGCGCGACCGGCTCGGTCGGTTGCTGACGGCACTGGCGTATAACCCTTTCGCGGTGGGTATCGGGCTCGACGAAGACACTGCCGCTTTCATACGGCCCGGCGATAGTCTCGATGTCGTCGGTTCCGGTGGGATAACTATCGTCGACCCGTCAGACCTGGAACATTCCTCGATGGATAGCGCGTTGCGCGGCGAGCCGGTCAGCTTGATCGGCGTGCATCTCCACATACTCGTGCAGGGTGGTACTTTCGACATTACCACCCGGACCGCCATGCCCTGAACCCTGGCCTCGATATGAAAATTCTCTCGACTAATGTTTATGTAGGGCCAAACTTTTACGCCCACTTCCCGGTCATTCGTCACATCATCGATCTCGGTGTACTCGAAGACTGGCCAACCGGCCGGCTTGGCAGCGATTTCAATGACCGGTTGCTCGAATACCTGCCGGGACTGCAGGAACATGGTTGTTCTTACGGTGAGGCCGGCGGGTTTTTGCGACGGCTGACAGAGGACGAGGGCACCTGGCTCGGTCACGTCATGGAGCACGTCGCGATCGAATTGCAAAACGCTGCCGGTTCGTCGGTAACTTTTGGCAAGACCCGATCGACCGGCGAGCCCGGCCAGTATTCCATGGTGTTCCAGTACAAAGACGCCGAGGTCGGTCGTGAGGCCAGCCGGCTTGCCCTTGACGTGCTGCATCACCTGCTACCGGAAAAGCTGCGTCCCGATGATGCGCCTGGCGCGGACTGGAATTTCGCCGACGAACGCGATCGCTTTATCCGTTATACCCAGCGGCGGGCATTGGGTCCCAGTACCGCTTCACTGGTCGATGCTGCCGAAGAACGCGATATCCCGTGGATTCGTTTGGGCGAATACAGCCTGGTGCAGTTCGGGCATGGCCGCTATCAGCAACGGATCTGGGCGACGACAACCGGGCGCACCAGCAATATCGCAGTCGATCTGGCCTCGGATAAAGAAGAAACCAACCGCATTCTGCACGACCTGGGTCTGCCGGTGCCCGTCCAGCGCATCGTGCGCAGCAGTAGTGACGCCAAGCGCGCGGCTCGGCGCATCGGCTATCCGGTGGTCATCAAGCCACTCAGCGCAAACCACGGTCGTGGTGTGTCGACCAATCTCACCGATGCCGATCAGGTAGAAGTCGCTTTTACCAAGGCGAAAGAACATCATCGCAGTGTCATCGTCGAGAGTTTTATTAACGGTTTCGATCATCGTTTGCTGGTGGTCAATGGCAGCCTCGTTGCCGCGGCCAAACGCGTGCCGGGTCACGTAGTCGGCGACGGCAAAAACACAATCGAACACCTTGTTAACGAAACAAATCTCGATCCACGTCGTGGCGTCGGTCACGAAAAAGTGCTGACACGGCTGGAACTGGATCACCAGGCGGAGCGGCTGTTGGCCAGGCAGGGCTATGACCGGACCACTGTGCCGGCAAAGGACGAGATCGTGTACCTGCGGACTACGGCCAACCTGTCTACCGGTGGCACGGCTATCGACGTGACCGATGTGATCCATCCCGACAATCGTGAAATGGCCGAACGGGCAATCCGGGGTATCGGCCTGGACATCGGCGGTGTCGATTTTCTCACCGATGACATTAGCCAGTCTTATCACGAAACCGGGGGCGCCATCTGCGAAGTCAACGCCGGCCCGGGTTTTCGCATGCATGTGGCACCCAGTGAAGGCACGCCACGCGACGTCGCCGGCCCGGTAATCGACATGTTGTTCCCGGCGGAAACGCCGACCCGCATACCTATTGCCGCGATTACCGGTACCAATGGCAAGACCACTACCTCGCGCATGCTGGCGCATATTCTCAAGTTAAACGGTTACACCGTTGGTCTTACCAGTACAGACGGGCTTTATGTTGATGGCCAGCTCACCGTCGAAGGCGACATGACCGGACCGGTCTCCGCTGCGATGGCGTTACGCGATCCCAGTGTCGACGCCGCAGTCATGGAAACCGCGCGTGGCGGTTTGCTGCGTGCCGGTATGGGCTACAGCAAATGCAATGTCGCGGCGTGTCTGAATGTGTCAGAAGATCACCTGGGGTTGAAAGGCATCGATACGCTGGAGCAACTGGCGGAACTCAAACGGGTGCCGATCGAGGTCGCCACCGATGCGGCCGTGCTGAATGCCGACGACGAACTGTGTCTGCGCATGGCCGATTACTCCCAGGCCGAGCAGCTCTGCTATGTCACGATGAACCCGCATCATGCACTGGTGAAAGAGCACATACGTGCCGGTGGCCGTGCGGTTGTGCTCGAAGAAGGGATGAACGGGCACATGATTACGATTTACGATTCGGAGAGCCACATACCGTTGCTCTGGACCCACCTGATTCCCGCCACTGTCGAGGGCCGCGCCATTCATAACGTGCAAAACGCAATGTTCGCGGCGGGTCTGGCCTATTCGATGGGCGTAAGCCTGGAAAACATCCGCCACGGGCTGCGTACTTTCGATACGACGTTTTTCCAGGCACCCGGGCGCATGAATATCTACACCGAGCACCCGTACAAGGTGATACTCGATTACGCGCATAATCCGGCGGCAGTGAAGGCGATGTGCGATCTCGTCGATCGCTTCGAAGTCGACGGGCGCCGTATCGTCGTATTGGCGGCACCGGGCGATCGCCGCGACGAGGACATCCGGCAAATCGCCACGCATGCTGCCGGGCATTTCGATCACTACATTTGTCGCCAGGACGATAGCCTGCGCGGGCGCGAGTCAGGCGATATTCCACGCATGCTGCGTGCAACGTTGCTCGAAAATGGCGTGGCCGAACATCAGATCGAGATCATA
>JAOTXR010000103.1 GCA_029862285.1 Gammaproteobacteria bacterium | reverse complement strand
CGGACCCATGAATGTGGATCAGCACGTCGAGTTTCCGCACCTGTCATTCGAAATCCAGGCGATACGACGCGCAATGGACCGCGGAATACCGATACTCGGCATTTGCCTGGGCGCGCAACTCATCGCCCGCGCTCTCAACGCGCCCGTCGCGCCCGGACCGGAGCCGGAGATTGGCTGGTACGACGTGAATCCCACTCCAGCGACGGCGGACGATCCGGTCCTGGCGCCGCTAAGCCGGGCACGTCGAATATTTCAGTGGCACGCCGATGTCGCGGAGCTACCGGCGGATGCCGTTCATCTTGCATCGTCGCCGGTTTGTGCCAACCAGGCGTTTCGCGTTGGCGACAACGTCTATGGATTTCAGTTTCATCTGGAAGTGGACCAGCCTCTCATCGAACGCTGGCTGAACGTGCCCGTGCATCGCGCCGAAATTGCCGACCTCCGCGGTACCATCGATCCTGAAGTCATTCGAAACGACACGCACACACATATCGCGAAATCCCACGCGCTCGGCGAAGCCGTGTTCGGGCGGTTTATCGACCTGTTCGGTCTGCCGGCGCGCAGGCGCCTGTTGCGTCTGCGCTAGTGATGCCGATGGAGCTCTGCAATAAACTAATTGTATGAGCAGACTCGGCCTGACGATGTAATGTTGATTTCTTTACGCGAATAAAAGCGATTCGTCCCCTATATCCGGATCTTCCAGCCCCTGATGAGCAGCCACGCCATAAAAACCAGTTCCATGGAGAACGCGATCATCAGGTATCCGAGATCGACGCCCGGATAAAAGTACGGGCCCAGCTCGTAGATCACCCAGGCCGATCCGGCGATGAGCAGGAGCACGCCCAGGAATTTCGGGATGTAACCGGAGCGGTATACCAGGAAACCAAGCAGGATCAGGTGAATACCGAACAGGATCAGGCCGATTCCCCATTCGTATCGAAATGCCTTGAGTGCCAGCGCGATTTGGGCATGCAACTGATCGGCACCGAACTCCGCCAGGTAGTCCGACGCGTGTATCAGACGGTACACGGTGGCCAGCTTCACCAGGGCAAAGAGTGCGATCGCGGTATAAACCAGACGGAACCATGCCGTGAGCAACGACAAAGCGCGGTTTACCGGGATGAGCAGGAGATACAGTGCCCATGCCACCAGTACGTCACAAATAAAGACCAGCAGGTAGCTGAAGATTCCAGCCATCAACAGCCCGCCGTTGGCACGCATGTTATGAACCGTTGCGTCAGTATCGCCGGAGACCACCAGTCTGGCATAGACAAAAAACTCGGCGAAGGGCGCCGCTACGGCCATGATCAGCAGACCGAAACCGGCAACGAGTGCCGCCTGGCGCAGACTAATGCCCTGTTCGGCTTCTGACTCAAAGACCATAAGAGACAGTTTACCTATTTGGTGTAGCGAACGGTCGAATCGCTGCTGTCCAAATTATCAAGCTGCTGCCTGCTTCCCCATGGCCCCTTGCGCGCGGCAAGTGTTCGCTTATTGATAATGCGAACCGGGTGATCAAAAGGCAGCTTATTTTTACAGGCGCGACCAGAATCCGCCGTGCCAGCCAAGGTACATCCAGGCGCCCGGCGCAATGCCGGTCGAGACAGTGTTCCAGCCGATGCCGGCTGAAAAATCATCCGCCGCCCCCTGACAGACGCCAGCGCTACACAAACTGGCGCGGGCCTGGGCCATGACAAAGTTCGCATCCGGCCCGCCGGCTGCGGCCCACTGACCGGCACCATGCTCCACGGTTGGTGTCCATGGTCCGGCGATGTCGCCAAGCCCCTTAACGCCAGGATCATCAAAACTCTGGGTAGGAAAAATAAGCCGGCTGTAAGCCAACCCCAGCAGCGCGTCGGCGGGCCGGTTCTGTCGCCTCAGCCACTCGGCGCCCCAGTTGCCGGTTACATCCAGGCAACTGTTGGCATCTTTAGCCACAACCGCGCCGCTGCCGCCGAGCGTACAGCTGTCCCGGTCGAATCCGCTACCCATGTCGACATGTGCGCCGCAGAAGAATCGTTTTTGTTGTGGGTCGAACAGCGTTTGTTCGATAAACGCAGCCAGGGCATCAGGGTCAGCGGTAGCAGCCAGGCCACGGGTGGCGGCGGCGGCCAGGAAAAGATGGCTGCTGATATTGCCTTCGGTGCCTTCGGTGACCGAGCCTGACGGTAGTCCGGCGCTCGCGCGACAGTCTTGTTCGCTGCCATAGAATTGCGCCGCGGCAGCAATGGCATTGTCGTAACGGCTGCCATCGGGTAAGCCATCACGGGCAATGATCAGGGCAATACCGGCCCAGGCCGTGGACCCCACCCAAAGGATACGCGAGCCAATCGGGTGCAAGGCCAGGTTGCCATCGGCAACACGGAAACTGTCATCCCAGGCGCCGTTGCGGTTGCTGCGTTGCTGCAGCTCGACCAGGCGATCCCCCAGTAGATAGGCGGCCGCCAGATAAGCGTTGGCGCCGGCGTCGCCGTTGTCGTCGAGACGATTGAACTCGAGCGTGAACACGATCAATGCCATCGCGTTGGCGTAAAGATGCCAGTTGGGTGTCAGCTCGAACCACGCAGGCAGAAAACCATGCGGCTGTTGTCGTTCCAATAAGTCGGCGGCGATTGCGGCCATCGTGGTTTCATCGCGGCTAACCTGCTCAAACCCGTTAACCACCGGTTGCTCGGCAGCCAGGTTCCAGGCGGAGACATTGCCCACCTCTACTATGCCGCTGCGCGGTCCGCCATTTGCCAGTGGCCAGGAGAAGGCGAATTCCAGCGCGCTAACGGCAGTGAAATCCAGTGAACCGACTTGCGGCAGGAATTGTCGCTTGTCGACGGCCCAACTGCGCCATACCGGCAGGCCGCTGCCACCGTCGAGGCGCGCCACTGCCAGGGCGCCCGCGTTGTCACGCAACTTGACTTCGAAGGCAACCGGCACTCCGGCGGTACCGCGAAACGGAATCCATAAATGACTATAACCGCTAAGGTCTAATGGTGAAGAAAAACTGTCATTGCTGGCAGCGACAACCCACTCACCGTTGCCGAGATCGAAGGACAGGCGTGCAGCGCTGCCGACACCCTCGCAGCCGGTCGTTGCCGTTACCGCGACGCTGCCATTCGAGTCGCTGTAGGTTGACCAGCTGCCGGCACCGCTGACCGGCAAAATCATATCGCCGGTGCGGCAGGGGCCGGGCCATTGTGGATCGCCCGTGATAAAGGGCATGGTGTTGGTCACCGGACTCGGCGATATCTCTGCGTTCCAGGCCACCGAAACCGCAGCCGTCGGAATGACCGGATCCGGGGCTGGCGTATCCCCACTGCCTGAACCGCCAGCACAACCGGCCAACAGAAAGCCGATGGATATGGCAACGACGAAATAATCGGATTTCACGCCTAACGCCCCAGCTTCATGGGAGTCGAACGGACAGTTTAGCCGTTTTGAGTCTGGATAGGTTCGGCGAATGACCCTGATTCCGATTCGATCGCTATTTCCAGCACGAGCGATCATCAGGTTATGCTGTGGGCACCATGGCCGCTTCCGTTTCATCACGCCGCGTACTCCTGGTTTCTTTTTTGGTCGACGTCTTCGACGTCGTCAGCAATCTTGTGGTCGCGTGGCTGACCGGCAGTGCGGTGGTGTTTGCCGAAATGGCCCAGGGGCTTGCCGACAGCGTAGGTTCGGTACTGCTGGTAATCGGTGAGCGGCGATCGCAACGGCCGGGAGATGCTGAGCACCCGCTTGGGTATGCGCGTGAGGCTTTCTTCTGGGGACTGTTATCGGCGGTGGCGATGCTGGTAATTGGCGCGGGGCTGTCGGCGTGGCGTGGTTACGAGCAGCTCGCGAGGCCGCAGGCGATGGAGATGCCGCTGCTGGCGCTTGCCGTCGTGGGGTTGGCTATCGTCACCAACAGTTATGCCGTAAGCCTGAGCGTGCGCAAGCTTATGGCCGAGCATGGCAGCCTGGGCGGCGCCTTTCGCGAGCTCAACAGGCCGCTTGTAAAAAGTGCACTGCTACGAGACGCGATTGGCACCTTCACCAGCGTCGTTGGACTGGTGGCGCTACTGTTGTACCAGGCACTGGATTTATTGATCTTCGATGCGCTGGGCGCGCTCGCGGCGGCAGCAATGATGGTCGTAGCTTCAATTGTATTAATGATGCAGGCGCGTGCATTGATCGCCGGGCAATCGATTCCGGACGATATCCTTGCACAGCTACGCGCGACGGTGGGTGCAGTGGCCGGTGTTGATGCGGTCAACAAGCTGGCCGCGACTTATGCGGGCGCGTCGGCGGTTTGGGTCGACGCCGATCTGGACCTCGACGAACATCTTGACACGGCCGAGATCGAAGCGCTGCTAGACCTCATCGAAAAACGCGTACGCGAGGTCGAGCCCAAGACACAGCGCGTTCGCGTAGAACTAAATTCGCCACGTTAAAAAGGCGTTGACCGTTCAGTGCGATTTTCTCGAATCCCCGGCCGCGATGGCGTGTCTCCAGAGCAATACATGAATCAACACTCGGAAAAACCCATCGCCCAAACCTGGGAGAGCCTGAATTAGATAACTTGCGCCGTTAGCGAACTACGTCCTGTTAGTCGCCGGTCCCGGAAGTACTTGCAGAGTACTCTTGATTCGATCCAGGTGCGCCTGCTCGATCTCGGGCCAGCGTGAGACGTCAGCCTCGTCTTTCTCCAGCTCCGCTGCGGTCAAGCCATGTGATGCCAGATCATCGATGAAGATAATCATCAGTTCTTTCTGCCGTGACTCGTCGGTTAGATAAACCAATCGTGCATAAGCAAAGTCTCTCGGAAATACGTAATCACCTTTGCTTGCCAGGAATTGCCGCGCCATCGCACCGTCGGTGCCACGCCGTCTCTTCCTGTTCGGGTCGGGGTCAAACTCGACGAAGGCGGTATCGGTGTAAAACTCGTAGTTACCGAGCGCCACCCGCAGCGGTGAATCGTCGTAATCGTAGGTATAGGATTTGGCCGGCAGGTAAGCTTCGTACTGCACCCAGTAGACACTCTTCAACTTGTCGTCAGGTGTCGTTTCGATGAAGAAGTGCTGCTCGGTATCGGCGACGCCATAAAGAATGAACTTTTGCCCGCCGACATAGCGGAAGGCCGGATCAAACCGCAGAATTGCGGCCGGATCATAATGCGATACGAGATCGTTGCCCGAAACGCCTCGAGCGAGGTCGGAATATTCGGCATCGGTCGTAAAGCGGCCACGATCTGAGTAGTACCAGTGCGCTATCGCCACACCCGCGATCACGATCACCGTGGCCAGTAGGATTAGTCTTTTCATAACATCGGGTTCCGGTCCTGATTTGTCATTACGGCTCGCGTGAGCTTAGCAACGATCAGTTGGTCGCGTAACCGCTCCAGGCATGACACTGATTCTGACCGGTGTATGTATTTTTCACGATTGACTGTCTGACCCATCAGAATAGGCTGGCGGTAGGCGCTGCGTTAGGCAGAGGCCTGTTTATGGAGGTGCCAGATGTCTTTTCTCACCTTGATTCTCGTGCTTGCTACGATCGCTACAATTATCACGCTGGTGATGGGGCTGGTATCGATGGCGCGTGGCGGCGACTACGACCTAAAACACAGCGAACAACTGATGTATACGCGTGTCGGCATTCAGGGTGGAGCAGTATTGCTCATGCTGATTGCCTTGTACCTCATTTCCTGAAGGTCCGCACGCCGCCGTAAAATGCACCTTTTGGCTGCAGTCCCGCGAACTGCCACCGGGGGCTGTCAAACATAATGCCGCCGCGATGCCATTTTGTGAACACAGTCACATGTGAGTGCGTCATTGCATGGGCACGATAGAAGCGTGTTCAGAAAGAGCGTCAAAGCGTCCAGACACCAGGCGATGAATTGGACCGCAAAACTTGAAGAAGATCTTTTCGATGATGCCGAAACAGAGCACATCACGATTTCTTCTGAGACGTCCGAAGAAGATGTTGCGCCGGCCACACCGCGCAAAACTAACCGCAGGTTTTCGCAGTCGGGCAAAACACCCGATGGAACGCGGAGTTTCACAATTTTCGATGAGCGTTTCCTCGCTGTGCGTATTGAGCATCCGCGCTCCGGCGATACGGAATATCAGTTCAATCTTGCGTTCCTCGACCCGACCCCCGGCCGGTATTCGGGTGTCGCGTGGCGCTGGTTGTACGCAACCCTGGCGTTGGCCGGAGCTGCGATAGCCGGTTTCCGAATCAGTCTGGTTTCCGGAATACCGTTGCTGGATCAGCGTTGGTTACCGGTTAGTGTGTTACTTGCGGCCATGACGATCGTAGCTTTGCTGGTGTTCATCCATCGTACGAGTTTCACTCTGACTTTCCGCAGTCTCCACGGCAGGGCGCCGCTGGTAGAGATGGCGGCCCGGTGTCCCACGCGCTCCGCCGTCGAGAGTTTCGTGCTGGAGTTGCAGCAACACATAGAGGCGGCCCGGACAGCAACTTGGGAAGACAAGCCGCAGTTTCTGCGCGATGAGTTACGCGTCCATTACCGACTCTGGGAAGAGGGCGCACTTGCCGAGGAGATCTACGAGGCCGGCAAGGTGCGGATACTCGCACAGCATGGTTGAGCTGGCCGTGACGCAACTCTGGCGCAACTAGGTTGCGGCTACAGCCTCAATCTTCCTGATCCAGTCATCTTTGTCCGGTTGGTCGAGAAAGCTGGCC
Organism: Gammaproteobacteria bacterium; assembly: GCA_029862285.1. GTDB lineage: Bacteria > Pseudomonadota > Gammaproteobacteria > Steroidobacterales > JABDKV01 > JABDJB01. The sequence continues at coordinate 470 of JAOTXR010000103.1, read as the reverse complement.
AGAAAACTATTCTTTGCAAGCTGAATAACCTGTTCTTGTGTCGGTGTCAGTGCATCGGCAATGGCGTTGAAATTGTCGTTCACGTAGCCGCCAAAATAAGCCGGGTCGTCTGAATTTACTGTGACCAGCAGCCCGGCTTTCAACAACGCCAGTATCGGATGATCTTCCATAGTCTCGTAGACACACAAACGAGTATTCGATAATGGGCACACGGTGAGCGGAACCCGCCGCTTGGCGACTTCAGTCATCAGCGCGGGATCTTCGGTGATACGAACACCGTGATCGATGCGCGACACGTGCAGTAATTCCAGGGCTTGCTCGATGTAAGCTGGTGGTCCTTCCTCCCCGGCATGCGCGACAGTCTTTAAGCCTGCCTCCCGCGCCAGTGAGAAGACACCGGTAAAAAGCCGCGGTGGAAAGTCGCGTTCGGATGAGTCGAGACCGACGCCATGAATGCGGTCCAGGTGTGG
>JAOTXR010000102.1 GCA_029862285.1 Gammaproteobacteria bacterium | reverse complement strand
AATCCAGGGATTCCAGTCCGGTGCTCTCGGAACGCTGCAGTATGCGGTCGAGTAGAGAGCGCGCGCGTTTCGCGCCCAACGCGTTGGTCAGCAGCCGACGCACATAGTCATCGGCGCCCACACCGAGCGAGGTTCGTTCCTCGACGTTGTCATTGAATTGTGTAACTACCTTGCTGAGCTGTATCTGCGATACACGCGAGAGGTTGGTCATGGCGCTCCCGACTTTTTGCACTTCTTCAGAACTCATATGACGCAATATCTCTGCTGCCGCTTCTTCGTTGAGAGACATCAGAAATACCGCGGCGCGTTGCACGCCAGTCAATGCGGCGTCACTCATCTTCTGAAACCCAGTCCTTGACCACGCGTGCTGCCCGTTTCGGATCCTCTCCAACCAGCGAGCGGGCAGTCGCCATACTCTGCTCGTGAGTCAGTGCAGGTGCCGCAGCGTGCCCCAGTGCGCCGAGTTCAGCGCCGCCAGTCGGCAGAACGGTCGCGGGTGGCGCAGTCAGCAGATGACGCACGGTCGGTCGCAACAGGCCGAAAATCAGGCCGAGCACCAACACCACGCCGACGATCTGCCGGATTACCTGGCCGACCAGTGGCATCTCCCACCAGGCCGGTTCGATAGGCTCCGCAGCCTCTGTTCGTGAAAACGACGCATTGAAGACGCTTACGGTGTCGCCGCGTTCCGCGTTGAAACCTACCGCCTCCCGCACCAGCGTGGTCATGCGTTCGAGTTCCTCGTCAGTCAGTGGCGTCGTGGTGGCAGTGCCATCCTCGCCCACGCCGTGACGGTCATCGACGATGACTGCGATTGATAGTTTCTGGATTGATCCCGTTGGTTGTCGCACGTGACTCACGGTGCGGTCGAGTTCGAAATTTCTGGTGGCAGTGTTGGACGAACTGCGTGTCGGGTTCTCTGCGGCCGGCGGCGTCTCTGCTGCCGGTGGTTGATTGCTCAGTGCTCCGGGTATGCCGCCAGCGGTAGCATTATTTTCGCGCTGTGTCTGGTTGCTGCTTTGCTCGCTGCGCAGTGCGGCAGTGTTTGGGTCGAAAGTTTCCTGCGTCTGCTCAGTGATTGTGAAGTCCATATCCACATTGACCTGCGCGCGTACTTTGCCGGCACCGGCCAACGGGGCCAACAGGTCTTCGATACGCTGTGCGTAGGCGTGTTCGACACGCGTGCGGTATTCAAATTGTTGTGCCGTAAGGGCGAGTTCCGACGATTTGCCTGAACCGGTTAACAAGCGGCCTTGTTGGTCGACGACAGTGACTTCGCCAGCTTCCAGATCCGGGATGCTCGATGCCACCAGGTGGACGATCGCTGCCACCTGCGACTCCTCCAGGCGACGGCCGGGATACAGTTCCACCATGACCGAGGCGCTTGCGGGACGTCTGTCCCGGACAAACACCGATTGTTTGGGTATGGCCAGGTGCACGCGGGCGCCCTGCACCGGACGCAGGTTGCCAATGGTGCGCACCAGTTCGGTTTCGAGCATATGTTGATAGCGCGCGCTTTCCATGAACTGGCTGACGCCGAGTCCCTTTTCTTCGCCAATTAACTCGAAACCGAGACCGCTGCCTTGCGGCAATCCATCGCTGGCCAGTAGCAGACGTGCTTCGTGTACCCGTCCAGCCGGCACCATTACTGCACCACTGGTTTGTTCCAATTCGTGAGGAATATCCGCCGCCATAAGTGCGTTGACTATCGCGCCGGCATCGCGGTCTGCGAGATTTGCATAGAGCAGGCTATAGTCGGGCGTCCGCGACCACAATGCTGTTGCAATACCGATCGCGACACTCGCGGCAATGCCGGCCAGCAGGAGCCCCTGTCGTACGGCGGGAACGTCCAGCAGGTTTCCGGGCCTTGTACCCGACTGTATTGTTGCCTCAGTCATAGTCTGTTGTTAATCCTCGGTTGGCCCTTCCATGGGCCTGACGCCTGTTCCATGACTACCGCTCAGATTGGCATGTTCATGATTTCACGATAAGCATCGACCAGCTTGTTGCGGACCTCGGTCATCGCCTTGAACGAGATATCGGCCTTTTGCAGAGCCAGCATGACTTCGGTGAGGTCAACATTCGGGTCACCGCTGTCGAACTTCTGAGCCAGTACGCCGGCTTCGCTCTGGGTTGCATTGACCTTGTCGATGGACTGACGCAATAGTTCGCCGAAATCCGGTTGTCCGGCTTCATTGGTGGCATTCGCTGCGGATGGCTGTTGTTTGGCCTGGGCCGCCAGCGCGCGCATGTCTGCAAGAACCCGGCTGATATCAATATCACTCATCTGTCTGGTCTCACTTGTGACGGATTTCCGTCACTGTCCTGATCGTTGGTAGAGATCATGCAATTTGCGCGCCAACCCTGCCCGGAATCTCAACGCCAGCGTCTCTCAGCCTCGCGAGCTTGTATCGCAGGGTTCGCGGGCTGATACCGAGCAGTTCGGCGGCGGCTTTTCGACTGCCACCGGTGCGCAAGGCGTCGAGAATCAGACAGTGTTCGCGGTTACGGAGCTGGTTGTGGAGCGGGGCACTGTCGTTGTCGACTGCCGCAATTGCCGGTCTGGCGGCTTCCAAATGCAGGTCACCGGGGGTGACCGTGCTGCCTCGCAGCAGGATCAGCGTTCGTTGCAGCAAGTTATCGAGTTCCCGGACATTGCCCGGCCAGCTGTGTTGAACCAGAACTTCGACTGCTGCGTCACTGATTGCCGGCGTAGTTCTCACACCGGAGCAATGCCGCTCCAGCAGCCTGGTCGCCAGTGGCAGAATGTCGCCAGTACGCTCGCGCAGCGGCGGCAGATGAATGGGAAATACATTAAGCCGGTAATAAAGATCTTCGCGGAACCTGCCAGTATCGACTTCTACTGTGAGGTCGCAGTTGGTGGTGGCGAGTACGCGTACATCCAGTGAAATGTGTGACTTGCCGCCAACCCGTTCTACTTCACGCTCTTGTAGCACCCGCAGGAGCTTTGCCTGTAGCGCAAGATCCATTTCTGAAATCTCGTCCAGCAGCAACGTACCTTGTTGCGCCTGTTCGAATTTGCCGGCGTGAGATGTGACGGCGCCGGTAAACGCACCCTTTTCATGCCCAAACAGCACTGCTTCCAGCATGTTGTCAGGTATTGCCGCGCAATTGATTGCAATGAACGGGCCGGTCGCGCGGTTCGAATGGTGGTGAATGTAACGCGCAAAGACTTCTTTACCCGTCCCGCTTTCGCCGCTCAATAAGACCGTTGCATCAGTGGCGGCAACACGACGCGCCAGTTCGGCAAGTTCGGCACTCTTTGGGTCAACGGCAACGATATCGTCGTCGTGTGTGCTGTCGGTACGGAACTGCTGAATCATGCCCACGAGCACATCGGCCTCGAAGGGCTTAACCAGGTAATCCGTTGCCCCATCGCGCATTGCGGACACTGCCTTTTCGATAGTGCCGTAGGCTGTAATCAGGATGAAGGGCAGATCGGGTCTCGATGTACGAACCTGTTGCAGCAGCTGATGACCACCCATCGGTTCCATCTGCACGTCACTGACTATGATGCCGATGTCGTGTTGTTCCAGCTCTGCCAGTGCCGCATGGCCGTCGCCGGCGGTAATTACCTGGTGTCCGGCATTTTCCAATGTGTCAGCGAGCGCCGTGCGCAATGACGAATCATCTTCGACGACGAGTACTGCACGATCGCTCATGCAACTTCTCCAACGGCGTCGATTATCGAACTGGCCTTTCCACCACTCGGTATTGCCGGAGTCTTTGCCAGCGGGATGATCAGCGAAAATACGCTACCGCCGCCATCCTGGTCGCTGATCTCGACCCGGCCGCCATGACCTCGTGCAACGGATGAGACTACCGCCAGACCCAGGCCGGTGCCGCTCGATCGGGTTGTATAGAACGGCTCAAATATGCGTTCCTTGAGCTCATCGGCGATACCAGGCCCATCATCGCTGACGCATAGCTGGATGTGATTTTCGCCTCGTATTGCATTCATGACGATATGTACACCGTCATCCGCACTCTCCACAGCGTTAGTGACGAGGTTAAGTAGCGCGCCGATCAACGCCTCGCGATGGCCACTGAGGTTTAATCCACTCGGCGTTCCAAATTCGAGTATCGTGCCTTCGCCGAGCTGCGACTCCATATGAGCTGCGACCTCCGCAAACAACTCGTTGACGGCGATTCGTTCGTGCCTGCCCGATGTGTCACCGCCGGCAAAGCGCAGCATGTCGTTGACCATGCGTTCCAGTGATTTGAGGCTGGCCAGGATTTTCTCGGAATAGCGCGTGCTGCGAGGCGAGCAATGTTCCCCGTTCAGTTGTGAGGCATAGAGTATGGCGGTGGCCAATGGCGTGCGTAGCTGGTGCGCCAGCCTCGCATTCATCTGACCCATTTCAGTCAGGCGCTGATTTCGCCCCAACACCCTTTGCATTCGGCGTGTTTCGGTGACGTCGTTGACCAGGACGATGCGCCCGGGCTGGGTCTTGAGCGGACAACTGCGAATAGCGACCTCGCGCCCATCACACAGCATAAATTCCCCGGCACCGTCGCCTTCCATGGCGAATTTTTCCTCGATAATTTCCTTCCATGTGTGGCCGGCCAGTTCCTCGCCTAGCAGGACTTCGGCACCGGGGTTGCATTCCTGGACGATTCCTTGTCCATCGAGCACGATAACGCCGGCTGGCAGTGTTTCCAGTAAGCCCTGGAGTCTGTCTGCCAGCTTTTCTTTTTCAGCCAGGTGCACCAGCCGCTCGTCCTGGGCGCGGGCGAGCGCGGTGCTCAGTGTTTCTACGCGGTCTTCGAGTTCGCGGTACGCATCCTCCAGTTGGAGCGATGTCTGGGTGAACTCGTGAAAGGCCTGTTCCAGTTCGGTCACACGGTTCCGGGTTGGGCTGGTTACAGTTTCCTGCATGTTGCGATTCCTTTCGCCAATAGTTGATTGAAATTACCAGGTCGGCGGACGTGTGATTTTCTGTCAGGCATGGGCCCGCACATCGTACTTGCGCATTTTCTCGACGAGCGTCGTGCGCCGCATGTGCAGCAGGCGCGCCGCGCGGGCAACAACACCGTCGGTTTCACCCAGTGCTTGCTTGATCAGTCGTTGCTCAATTGTTCGCAGATAATCTTTTAAGTCCAGTCCGTCCGCCGGCAAGTCTACAAACTCAGGCGATGTCACTATTGCCCCATGAGCTGACGTGTCGGGACACGGAACTTCGGCATCGAAATCGCCGGCACAGTATTTTGGCGGCAACGCCGGCAGGTCGATCTGGCAGCGTGGATGAGTAATCGCCAGTCGTTCCACCAGGTTTGACAGCTCACGGACGTTGCCGGGCCACGGGTAATGTGACAATGAAGCCAGCGCCGGCCGCGAAAAACGGACCCGTGGATGGCCTTTGCTGGCCGCGCGATCGGCAAGGTGCTCGATCAATTCCGGCAGATCGTCAATCCGGTCGCGTAGCGGTGGTGTTTCAATGGGAAATACGCTCAGGCGGTAGTAGAGGTCTTCCCTGAAGGCCCCCGCCGCGATCCGTTTTTCCAGATTGCGATGGGTTGCAGCGATAATGCGCACATTACAGCGGTGGCTCTCATTGCCGCCAACGCGTTCGTAGGTACGCTCCTGCAATACCCGTAACAGTTTTACCTGCATGGACAAATCCATGTCACCAATTTCATCCAGGAAAAGCGTGCCGCCCTCGGCCATTTCAAAGCGGCCCTTACGCGATGTAATCGCGCCGGTAAATGCACCTTTCTCGTGACCGAAAAGTTCGCTTTCAATCAATTCTGCAGGTATAGCCCCGCAGTTGACCGGAACAAACGGTTTATTGGCACGGGATGAAAGTTCGTGGATATTGCGTGCGACCAGCTCTTTCCCGGTACCGGATTCTCCGAGAATGAGAACACTTGTATCGTAGGATGCGACCTGGTCGATGAGTCGATGGACCATCGCAAGCTGTCTTGAATGTCCGCGAGGACGATAACGCCCTTTTTTCGGTGAGTTCTGATCGAGGTGCTGCGCGCCAACCTCTTTGTATCTAACCGTTTCCTGGTTACTGCCAGCCGAACAGATACTTGAAGTAGTGTCCTTCGATTGCATCGACGCCTCCATGTCGTATTCCAGTCTATGACAATCCTCGTCATAGCGTCATGTTTGACATAAACATGACTGGAGCCAAAAACCTAACAGCACTCTTGAGGTTCGCCTGTGATGATGTTCACAAATTGACGTCAAGAAACAGTTGTAGACGGACTTCCGTCACATTCTGATCAGGCTATCGACAAGAAACCGTCAATCTTTAACGCGGCGAGATGGGCCGCAGGTCGTATTTCGAATTATTGTTAACTGGCTATATCCTAGCCACCGAGTGCAGAGGCGAGCGCGTCAATTTCCGTCTGTGAATCCTTGAGAATAGTGGCATGACGCTCGTCGTCCAGATGCAGCCGGGTCCACGAGCGGACCTTTTTGGGTTCAAATTCTTCGTTCGCTGCCGGTTGGGCCATTAGCCTGGCGACCGTGACCAGGTCTGTCAGGTCGGGAGGGCCTTCGGGAGATCGTTCCAGATCCAGGTGGTCCCCTGCTGCTGCAGCCAGACTTTCGGAAAACCCCCAACTTTCGATGATGGCACGGCCTATTTGCGGGTGCCATTCGTCCATTATTGTGTCCAGTTCTGAGTCGTCGCCAAAAAAGTCCTCGTGATCCGATGCCCGCAACAATATGTAAAGTTTGCCGACGTTGTGCAGTAAGCCCGCCATGAGCGCCTCATCGGGATTGAGTCTCGTGAGTTTGCGGGCCAGGGCAAACGACAGCGCCGCAACGTAAGTCGATTCTCTGAAGATTTTGCGCAGTCGTTCCTTATGATCACCCAGCGATGAGCCAAGAAAGATCTGTTCCACCGCGACGCTCATCGCCGTATTGCGCACCATTTCGTGTCCCAGCCTGTTGATTGCCGTGCGCAAGTCCTGAACGTTTTTGCTCCCGCGCTGCATCAATGCTGAGTTCGCAATGGATAGTATCCGGGCCGCCAGCGCCGGTTCGGTGCTGATGACGCGGGCAAGCTTCTCTGTATCGCAATCCCCGCTCTCGAGCACCCGCCGGATGCGGATCACGACGTCGGGAAATGAAGGCACTTTGACCTCGCCGCGGTTCACGTGCGCGGCCAGGTCCTGGACAAAAGCAAA
>JAOTXR010000101.1 GCA_029862285.1 Gammaproteobacteria bacterium | reverse complement strand
AGATGGCTGGCATGTCGACGATATTCGCGTACGCGGCGCGGGCGCGCAATGTCTGACCGGTGTCGATTCCGATGCCGACGGCGTGCTCGATGCGGCAGACAACTGTGTCGATGTCGCCAACAGCGATCAGCGCGATACCAATGGCGATGGTATTGGCAATATCTGCGATCCGGATCTCGATAATAACGGTGTCGTTAATTTCTCAGATGTCGCAATCTTGAAAGGCAATTTTCTCTTGCCCGGCGACCTGGACACCGATTTCGATGGCAACGGACAAACCAATTTCGTAGACCTCGGGATCTTGCAGTCATTCTTCCTCGGTCCGCCTGGCCCTGCTGCCGGCCAGTGACTCAACGGCGGGTTGACTACTAGTCGTCGAGACGGCGGTTAAATGCTACGACGCCGCGGGTACGATCGATGTTTACATCGAAGTGCCGCAAGAAAGACTGACCCAGCAGTCCGTCAACGCCGCTCATCGATTCCAGTATCACAGTCTCGACATTGTCGACTCGCGCACCGCTGACATCGATAGAGTTGAGCGTCGCGGTAGTCGTATAAACCCGACCGTTGGCAGTTTCGAGCTCTACCACCGGCGCGCCAAAGAAAATATTGTCGATACCCAGGCGTAATGCGGTTTCGGTTGTGATCGCCGTATAACTGGCGCCGGTATCCAGCAGGAAACGGAAAGTCTCTGTCGATCCATTGATACTCGCATCGACATACAGCGTGCTGCGGCGCCGTTGTATCGGTACCTCAGTGAGTGGTGGCGTATTGCGTCGCGCGCGTAAGCGGCTCAATAGCGGTGCGACCTCTGTTGCGATACCCGGATCGAGTGCGATAGCGCGCTCCAGCGCAGCCAGGGCGCCAGTCATGTCGCCACGGCGCGCGAGTGTTTCTCCCAATAGCCGGTGATACGGCGCATAGTCCGGATCCGCAGCCAAGGCACGTTGCAATAGCGAGAGACTGGATTCGCCGTCGGTATGACCGGCTGCCAGGGCGTTTTCTATTACCAGCATGCGCGCCTGGTGCGTGTTGGTGTCACCCAGTGTCAGCAAGTCGTCGAGCGCCCCTTCCAGTTCGCCGACAGACTGTCGTGACTCCGCCCGCATCAATCGGAGTTTGTCATTTAGGCCGACTGCCTGATCGGCTTCGTCCAACAAACGCAACGCCATACGCCATTGTCCGTTGTCCATCGCCTGGCGCACGGCGCCGGCATAGGCCCGGTGCAATAACTCGGCGCCATATTTTTGTGTGTAGGAATCCAGATTGAGCATGTTCCTGCCAATCTGGATGGCGGTGTCAAACTGTCCGCTGGCGACGAATTGATCCAGTAATGCCAGCCGTCCAGACGCTGTCTCGTTGAAGTAGTAGTGGGAAAACTCGTCCAGTGTACGGCGTCGTTCCGAACCGAGCCGGTCGACAAGTCGATTGATCGGTTCGTTGTCGACCGCGATCGCCTGCGAGGCACTGTGCTTGCCGGCAATAAGGCCCAGCAAGCTGCCAGAGCGTGGGTCGATAATAGCGGCGGCATCCCCGGGTCTGCCTGCCGGGACTTTTATCGCGTAGCGGTAAGCACCGAGTTCGTCGCGATAGCCAGCGCTGTCTACTTCGGCACCATAGCGGTCGTTCTGCGTAAGCAGAGTAAGAGGCCGCCCGAGATGCAGGCTGCCGGCACCCGGTTCGGGTTGAAGTATTTCAACGTTTTCGAGCGGACGTTCGGTTGCAAGGAGCGCGATGCCGTAGCGTTCATCCGCAGACAGCACGGCGCTTACCGGCACAATCTGACCGTGTGCGGTTTCCACGACCAGACGTCGCGCGCCGACAAAATCCGCGATCATCGCGACGACGATATTGTCGTTGATTGCGGTTGCCAACGTCGTCGACTGCAACTTATCGTTATTGGATCCACGTAGCGTGACGGTGGCCGGCGCAAGCACCGAGTCTTTTATCGTCATGGCGCTCGCAGCGGATTGCTGCTGCGGGGACTTGCTGGCCGGGGTACCGTGTGGCAGATACCGGGCAATGAGCACGCCGGCGAGGATACCGGTAACCAGAAGCAGCGCTGCGCGAAAAACGGCCATAACTATTCGGATGCCGTCACTGGCAAAAGATTCACCCCGGTTCAGGCATCCGTGATCAGAATGTGACCGGGGCGGTCAGCAATGCGCCTAAGCCACGCACGCACGCCCGGGTAGGCCGCGAGATCGAAGCCGCCTTCATCGGCAACATGGGTGTAGGCATACAAAGCTATATCGGCAATACTCATCGATTCGCCGACGAAGTAGTCGCGCCCGGCGAGATGTTGCTCCATCACATCGAGAGCCGCATAACCGCCATCCATCTTTGTTTCCAGTTCAGCACGTCGCGGATCACTCGGATCGGTATGCATGAGTATAAATCGCGCGACTGCGATAAACGGTTCATGACTGTATTGCTCGAAGAACATCCATTGCATGACTTGTGCGGCAGCTAACGAATCGGTAGGCATATAGGGTGTGCCATGACTCGCCAGGAAGCACAGTATTGCGTTTGATTCCCACAGGTATTCGCCATTTTCAAGCTCCAGGGCCGGGATACGGCCGTTGGGATTCTTGACGAGAAACGCGGGTGTGCGTGTCTCCTTTTTCATGATATCGACATCGATACGTTCGTACTCGATGCCCAGTAGTGACAACAGGAGTCTTGGCTTGTAGCTGTTGCCGGATGGAAGATAGTCGTACAGGCGATACATTACGCGCTTCGCTCAGGCTGCATTGCTGCGGGCCACCATCGTTTTTTCGGAATTACGGATGCCAACCGCCGCCGAAAAACTACGCACCAGTACGTCGTCAGCCCACGACGGGCCAAACAGTGTCTTCAGGTAGGCGCAATGACCGCCCAACTCGGTTGCGACGATCGTCAGGCTCTCCGGTGTTGCCAGTCGTTCGAGATGCTCTGGCGGAATAATCGGGTCATCTCTGGCCGCCACAAGCAGAGTTGGCGCGGCGATCGTTGCCAGCGCATCGCCGAGGATCGAATAACCGTTGAGGTAGGTCATCAGGTCGGGGAAATGACTGTACTGCGTAACCAGGTGCTCGGTCAGCGCCCGCATTGTACGGTGCCGTTCGATTTCGTCGATGTCATAGATATCCGGCCAGTATCGATGCTTGCGTCGCAATGAACGCCGCCACTTACGCATGAAGTAGTAATTGTAGCTGCCCGGGCCGTTCTCCAATGCTTCCAGTGTGGCCGGTGGATGCAGTACCGGGCAGATTGCGACGACCTGGGCGAAGTTCAGACCTGCTTCCCGGGCCCGGGCGGCCACGCGTAACGAAAAATTGGCACCCAGTGAATAGCCGCCCAGACAGAGAGGCCTGTCGCCCGTCTGTTCCTGAATCACGCCAACGGCGCTGACTACTTCGTCGATGCGGCAACTGTGAAAAATGCCTTCATTGAGTTCGTGCGTATCGCCATGGTCGCGTAGCTGTAAACGCCAGATCTCGAAGCCCGCGTTGTAAAGTTCACTACAGGCCGACAGCATGTACAGGGACTTTGCGCTGCCTTCCCAGCCGTGTATCAGCACTGCGACCGGGGCAGCCGGACTGGGTTGTGCCGTGCGCAGGCACTTCAACCGCACGCCATTTTCGCAGGTGACTATTTCGACGCGCGACATGTCACTCATTTGTCGTGTTCGGTGTTCGATGAACGGTCGGCGCAGAGGCACGCTGGCCAGCACCGACTGGACGTCGGGATTGCGCAACAGGCCGCGTGGCAGGAAATCGGGCAAACTGGGGTTCATGCCCAGACTATATCTGATTTCAGTATCTTGAAGAATCTCGGCGAATTGCCCGGATTTTCCGGCCACGGCAGCTAGAATTCCCCAATGGGTCACGCTACCGGACATCGATCACTGCCCGAGCGACTGGCCAGCCGGCTGGGCCGGGTGCATCTGCGCCAGCGTTTGGGTATCGAAGATGTCTACGAGGCCAAAGTATTCGGCCAGGGCCGAACGCTGCTGCACCTGGAGAATCTCGAATCTCTGGATACTGTTCTGCACGCGCTAATGAAAATCACCTTTTTGCGTGAACGCGGCCGCCGGAACGCGCGCAAGATCGTGGTGCGCGAAAACACTTTCGCCATTCCCAGCCTCCCACGGGTCTTTGACGGCTACCGCTTGTTGCACATCAGCGATTTGCACCTGGACATGGCGCCGGATATTCCCACCGTGCTGATTAAAGCGATCGGCGATCTCGAATACGATGCCTGTGTGTTGACCGGTGACTACCGCGCCAAGACTTTTGGCGATTTCGATCCTTGCTGCGCCGCCTTGGCGACGGTGCGTCCCCACCTGGGCGACACGGTATTCGGTGTTTTGGGTAATCACGACAGTATTCACATGGTGCCGGTAATCGAGGATATGGACGTGCGATTGCTGATGAACGAATTTGCCACCATTGACCGGGACGGAGCGGCGTTGTACATCGCCGGTGTCGATGATCCGCACTATTTCCGCGCCGACAACCTGGAGAAAGCTGCCGATGCCATACCTGAAGATGCGGTATCGATTCTGTTATCGCATTCACCTGAGATATACAAGAATGCGCTGCATGCGGCTTTTGACATCATGTTGTGCGGACATACACATGGGGGGCAGATATGCCTTCCCGGTGGATTTCCGCTGACGGTGAATGCCAACTGCCGGCGGCGGGTCTGTCGAGGTGCATGGGCGTATCACAGCCTGCAGGGATACACGTCAGCCGGTTCCGGTGTTTGCATTATCGATGTGCGGTTCAACTGTCCGCCTGAGGTTATTGTGCACACGCTCGTTCGCGGCTGATGCCTGCAGCGCTGTACAAAGGCGCGTCCTACGCGTTCGCCGGCCTGCGTCACCTCGGCGATCGCGACCTGCGATTGTTCGTGCTGGCCCCATTGCTGCTTAATATCGTGCTGTTTGCACTCGCAATCTGGTGGGCCGGCAGTGCGTTCGAAAACTGGATGGACTGGCTGGTGCAGTGGTTGCCAGACTGGCTGGATTGGCTGGAATGGCTGGTCTGGCCGATCTTCGCGCTCGCGATCATCCTGCTCGTGTTCTACACGTTCACGATGATCGCCAATATTATCGGCGCACCTTTCAACGGCTTGCTGGCCGAGAAAGTCGAGCAACGGCAATTACCCGGCGTGGAACCGGCAACGGGTCGGTCAATGTGGCAGGAAATCCCCTATGCCCTGGTGCACGAAGTTCGGAAATGGGCCTACATAGTTCCCCGGGCATTACCATTGCTGGTAATTTTTTTGTTACCCGGTCTCAATGCGCTTGCACCATTGTTGTGGTTTGGCTTCGGTGCCTGGATGCTCGCTTTGGAGTACGTTGACTATCCGATGGGAAACCACGGAATTTCGTTCCGGGAGCAGCGGCGAATGCTGAGTGAGCGGCGCATGATGACACTGGGATTCGGTGCGGCGGTGATGGTAATGACACTCGTGCCTGGACTTAATTTCCTGTCCATGCCAAGTGCAGTTATCGGTGCCACACTGATGTGGACCGAGCAATTTCGGGCTGATCAGGACTCGCTTGACAGTTCGTAACAGTCATCAGTTTGATATGCGATAATTCCGCCGATCCGTGCAATGCGTGGATACTTTTTCAAGTCACTAGGGGCACAAAATGGAAAGCTTTCTTCCGTTAATTATTCAGCTGGTCAGTGGGGCAGCGGGCGGCAACGTCGCCGGGGCGCTGATGAAGAATGCATCGCTGGGAACACTTGGCAATTCTATTGCCGGTATCCTCGGCGGAGGTATCGGCGGCCAGCTGCTGGGTATGGTCGGAATGGCCGGTAGCGGTGGCATGGATCTCGGTGGAATCCTCGGCAGCGTGGCTGGCGGTGGTGTCGGTGGCGGCGTCGTAATGGCCGTCATTGGCCTGATCAAAAAGGCGATGGCCAAGTAGTCTCACGCGCGGCGACAGGGAGTTGCCGCGCCCTCCTGCAACTTCGTGACAACGCCGACCAAACCCCGCTTCGTCTCTCATTTGCGTGGCCTGGGTTCCTGCCAAACTTATCCGGCTGATCAATTGATGAATCTCGACCCGGTCGATGGCAGACCGGTCGAGATGGTCATCGATCTCGATCGGCTCAATCGCGAGCGTCCGGACCTGGGCTGGTACCGGCCGCAGCGACGGGATCTCTGGCGCTTTGGTGGCTTGCTTGGTCTGGACATCGACGACCCGGCCAACGCTGCCTGCATCACGTCCGGTGGCGAGGGTTGTACACCATTGCTCGATTACGCTCACTACCCGCTGGCGCACAAAATCGGCATTCGCCTGCAGGTTAAGGAAGAGGGTAAACCGGTCGCCGGCTACGGTGCCAACCCGACACTGAGTTTCAAAGATCGTGGCATGACCATGGTCGCCAGCATGGCGCGTTTGTTTGGTTTGAAAAAACTCGTCGTACCGACACAGGGTAACGCAGGCGATTCCCTGGCCGATTATGCGTTGCGTGCCGGAATCGGTGCGGCCGTTATCATGCCTGATGACACGCCGATGCCAGTGCTTGGCCGGGTAGCCGCGCTTGCTCTCATGCATGAGTGCATTCAGCTGGATCTGGTAAAGGGCTCCATTCGCGAGGCCGGCCAGCTGATGCAGAAAAAATACCTGCCACAGGGATACTTTAATGTGGCAACTTTCCAGGAGCCTGGCTGGCGTATCGAAGGCAAGAAAACGCTTGGGCTGGAGCTCGCGGAACCGCCGCCCGGAGAAACCCGCTGGCAGCTACCGGATGTCATTGTCTATCCTACCGGTGGTGGCACTGGTCTGTTAGGCATGTGGAAAGCGTTCGACGAGCTCGAGTCGCTGGGGCTGATCGATGACCGTCGGCCGGTGATGGTGGCTGTGCAAAGTGCCGAGACTGCGCCTTTGGTTGCGGCGATGCGTGACGGTCTTGCTGACACCCGGGTGGTCGACGCGGGACAAACTATCGCCACTGGTCTCAATGTACCCGGTGGCGTGGGTCATTTCAGAGTTCTGGAAATACTGCGTGCCAGCGGCGGTGTGGCGATTGCTGTTAGCGAGAGTGATATTGTGACTGCCCTACGCGATGTGTGGCAACAAGAAGGCTGGTGGGTTTCGCCTGAAGGAGCGGCGACCCTGGCGGCGTTGCCAATGCTGGCAGATGAGGGCTTGCTGTCAGCGGGACAGCGTGTTGTTT
>JAOTXR010000100.1 GCA_029862285.1 Gammaproteobacteria bacterium | reverse complement strand
GACCCATTCCTCCAATTCTGTCCAGGCTTGGGGCATGCCCAGCTGCCGCTTGATTTCGAATCGTCTTGCAGCTAACTCGCGACTCGGCTCGATTTTTGCTGCCTGTTCGTACAATTCCAAAGCCGCCGGCAGGTCTTTGCGCGCCACCTGGATGTTGGCTTTGAGTACAAGGGGTTCTTTACGGTCCGGATAATCGCTAATCAACCCGTCTACCACGGCGAGGGCAGCGCCGAAATCGCCGCGCTTTGTTTCAGCGGCCGCCAGCGCCGCACGAGCCCGGAAATCCTCGGGGCTCACTTCTATTGCTCGCCTGAGTGACTTATAGCCCGCCTCTTCAAGGCCAGAGTCCAACTGCGCACGACCTAGATGATAGTGTGCCGCGCCAAGATCCGGCGCCGCGGCGATTGCACGCTCAAGATGTCCGATCGCTTCCGAGGATCGTCCATCCTCGATCATCACCATTCCCAACAGCATTTGCGATTGACCGTTGGACCTGGAGACACGCACCGCCTGATTGGCACGTTCCTCGGCCAACGGCAGTTGACCGGTACGCAGGTAGTACCTCCCCAGCGTCAGTATCGGCACCAACGATTCGGGGTTGGCTTCACGTGCCTGCTCCAGCAATGCAACACCTTCATCAATAGCACCACGCTGCTCTGCCAATTCGGCAAGGGCAGTCAACGCGAAGAGATCGCCTGGCCGGCGTTTCAGCACGTCATTGAATCGTGCTTGCGCCCGTTCCGGGTGTTGCTCTGTAATATCGAGCCTCGCCAGGCTCATTATTGAATGGGTATCGTCGGGATTTAACTGCAACGCCTTCTCGAGCGACGCACGCGCCTGGTCAGATTCATCGATCGAGAGGTGAAACGCGGCCATTAGACGATGCGATTCTCCCAATTCGGGGCTCGCATCGACGATTGCCTGAGCCATTGTCCTTGCGCCCTCAATATCGCCTTTCTTTGTCAACGCCAGTATCAGCAGCAGTTCGCGCTGCGTGACACGATCGGCCTCGGGCAGGCTCTCGAGTACCTCGATCGCTCGATCGAGTTCTCCTGCGGTAAGAAAATTGGCAGCAGCCTGCAATGCGACTGCCGGATCATCTACACCCATTTCCATGCCGCGCTGTACCAATTCAACGCCAATCTCGGTCTTGCCTGTACGTATTGAGGCCGTACCGGCCATCGCCAGAACCTGGGCGTCAGTGGTTCCGGCAGCCATCAGCGGCTGCAATACTTCCAGTGCCTCATCCGGGTCACCCAACTGCATGCGCAACTGCGCCAGCAGTTTTCGAGCAATTTCGTTTTCCGGGTTGATGTTGATTGCCGCCTGCAGGTGCGTTGCCGCCAGCGTGGTATTGCGTTTTGCAATGGCCGCCGCGGCCAGCACCATTCTTGGCGGTTCGGCAGTCGGCAGCGTGGTAATGATTCGTTCGGCCTTTTCGATCGCACCGTCATAATTTTTCGCGGCGAAATCGGCCCGCGCCGCCTGCAACAATGCCACCGGATGCTCCGACGTCACTCTGATCATGTTGGAGCCCACGGCCTGTGCGTCGGTGAACTTACCCTGTGCAAGCTGCGCATCGAGCAAACCGGACATGTACATCAGGCGCTCGTGCGCTCGTCCCGTCCCCTTTATGGCGTCGAGCGCTTTTTTGAAATTCTGCTCGGCCTGAACATGGTCGCCTTTCGAATACTGCACGCGCGCCAGCGCGGCGAGGCCCTGGTGATCATTCGGGCTAGCCTGCAGCATCTGCGTCAGGCTGGATTCGGCGGCCGCTATATCGCCCTGTCCCTCTGCCAACTTGGCCTTGCCGATCAAGGCGTCTGATTGATCGGGAACCAGTTCCAGTGCCGCGGCAAAATTCTGACTGGCGGCCTGTTGATCGTCCTGTTCGAGTTTGGCCCTGCCGATCAATGCCAGCAACGCGGCCCGATTTTCAGTATTGGACAACAAATCGGGACTGAGGCTGACAACTTCCTGGTAGCGCCCCTCGCGCAACAATGCACGGGCAAGATCCACCGCGTACAGGTCGGGTCCTGCGCCCAATTCCCGTGCCCGGCGCAGCTCTTTGATTGCTGTTGCGGCATCCCCGTTGAGCAGGGCTATTTGCCCCAGCAGCGTCCGGGCCTCGGTGTTGTCCGGATCGAGTCGCAGGATGTTCTTCAGCTCGATTGTTGCGGCCCGGTATTCGGCCTGCGCCTTGTGTTCTTTCGCGCGCTCTATCCTGGTGGCATCGTCGGCGCAACCGGTACCGAGTACTGCAATAAGGATTGTCAGAATCAAGCTGGAGTAAATACTTGGTGCGCTACTCATCAGATCCCCCGCGATCTCGTTCATTACAATGGCCGGCCCGTTCATAAACGGAGCAAAATCAGGCCGGGAATATTAGCATCCCACGGAATTTTCGCCCGGCAGGGCCGCCAGCCGAGGTAACATAAGACCGCAGCCCAGTTCGTGAGCCTGATTGTGCCCTTCGCCTACTATCGACGACTAAACAAGAAGCAACGGCGTATCTACGATGCCAGCGACGAGGTCTCCGCCCTGCCTCTTTCCCGGCCGTCGGCCATGCGCTCACTGGTACACCATGTCGCATCGGCATTGGCCAGCGAGGATCGTGTTCAGGTGGAACGAACCAGCCGGGCATTAATGGATGCCCTGTGCCAACAGCTCGACGTTCCTCGCGCCAGGCTGCAGGTACGATCGGTGCGGCCACTGGACGACTGGGGCGAACTGCATGGTTTGTACACACCGCCGGAGGGAAGACGCCTCGCATCGATAGAGGTTTGGATGCGTACCGCGCAGCGCAAGAAGGTAGTGGCTTTTCGCACCTATCTACGCACGCTTTTGCATGAGCTGAACCATCATCTTGATGTCCAGTTACTGGAGCTGGAAGATTCGTTTCACACGGAAGGCTTTTATAAACGCGAATCCAGTCTGTTCAAGCAACTGGTAAACGGCACAGGTCTCTAGTTCACGCTGGCGCGGGCTCATTTTGCGATTACTGTCGCTCGGTGATCAAGGCATCGACGAGTTCGTAGCCGCGAATCTGTGCCGCTCGCAGTGCCTCGATATCCGTGGCGAAATATTTGGCCGAACGCTCCTTGCAACGCAGATGGTCGTTGTCACCCTCGTGCTCCAGAACGTGGACAGCATAACGCCAACCTTCTGCGCCGGACTCGATTTCGGACACCAACTCGTAATCCCGGTAATGCTCAACTGATCTGGTCTTGTGATCCATCTATTTCACCTCTCCACGCCTTTATTATAGTTGGAAAAGGCGTTGCGAACCTTGAACAGGCTCACAGAATTGTTCGCCAAAGCTCAGCGCTATTTTTAGCGTGTGCAGCCGGGCTCGAATATCAGGCGCTGGGTGGCTTCCCGCTGCACCAGCACACCATTGATTTTGCGTGGTTCGAAACGCCATTTCTCAACGGCCGCAACCGCCGCTTTTTCAAAAACTCGCGCCGGTCGCGAACTGAGTACCTGAATGTCCTTGGTGGTACCGTCGGTCGTGACTATGAAACGAACAACCACATGGCCTTCGATACACTTGTCATAGGCCTTTTTTGGATATTCGGCCTCGGCACGTTCCAGCGCCACGAGTTTTTCCTGTTCTTCTTCGGCCGCCAGCGGCGGTATCAGGGCGCCGATCAACAGTAATGCCGCACAAAACGCTTTCATCGTGAAACTCTCGAAAACCGTGAAACTCTCAATGTTGCAGCATAAGTGCTGCCACAAGAGTCCTCAACCTGAATGCCCGAAATAATGACAAAAACTGTGTCCTGAAATGGCACAAGTGCGGGTTGTTCTCAATTCTCCGCGCTGGCCGGGTAGAGTTGGTCAAACCGCGGGTGACCCCGCAAGGTGGCCAGGTCCGGATCGTTGCGGGCCCAATCAGCGGCCATCTTTGGCAAATCCACCTGCTCGAGTAGCTCGACAGCTCTGTCCTGGTCACCGATACGGGCATAAAAACAGGCAGCATTGTACAAGACTGCTGAGTCCGTCGGGTCGATTGCCATGGCCCGCAATAACACTTGCTCTCCGCGTTGTAGTTCCCCCATTTCCACCAGTGCCCCGGACATAAGGTACAACGCACGGGCATCGTCGGGGTTCATCTCCAGGTGTCGCTCGGCCTTTTCGATACCCTGTCTTGCGACCATACGCGCATCGTCCGCGCGATCGAGTTTCTTGTAGAGTTGTTGTAGCAACAACGGCGACTGAAAGTCATCAGGCCGTGCGTTTGCGGCACGCTGGAACAGATCTGCTGCCTGTCCGAGTTTCCCCTGGTGAACACAGGCCCGGGCAAAAAAGTACAACGCCTCAAAGTCATCCGGATCCAAAGCCAGTGCATCGTTGAAATGTTGCTCGGCTTCCGCCCAGTTTCCAAACATAGAGCAAGACATCCCCCGCGATACATGTGCTTCAGGCAGGTTCTTGCACAACGCCAGCGCCCGCTTACTCGCGTCCCTGGCCCGGTTGCGAAATTCCGGTTTGGAATCGAAGTAAATGTAGCTAATCGCATTGGCATCGGCCAGCCCGGCCCAGGCGCGGGCATACTCCGGATCTTTGTCCAATGCATGCTGAAACAGATCCGCTGCATAGCGAAGATTACGGGCGCCCCAGCGATGAAAAAAACTCCACGCTTTCAAATAGAGATCGTAAGCTTCAACGTCGCTGGTGCCGGCCCTTTGTTCAACGCAACGGTCTTTGGGGCTAAGCGACAGTTGCATAACGCGCGCGATATTATCGGCGATCTCATCCTGTACGGCGAAGATGTCGCATATCTCGCGATCATACCGGTGCGACCAGAGGTGCGAGCCATCGACTGTATCAACAAGCTGTGCGTTGACCCGTATCATGTCGCCGTCTTTACGAACGGAGCCTTCCAGTACGGTTGCGACGTTGAGTGCCGCGCCGATCTCCCTGACCTCGGATGAATCTCTGGCGAAATGCTGCGCGGAACGCCGGGACACGACTCGCAGATCATCAATCCGCGAGAGTGTGTTAAGTATTTCCTCGGCTACGCCCTCGCAAAAATAGGTCTGATCACCATTGGGGCTGAGATCGGCAAACGGTAGTACTGCGATGGAAGGGCCTGCTGGCTCGGTCCCTGTGCCGGTTGTTTCTGTCGCACCACCACTATCGCGCTCAAGACCTTCCGGTGTCAGATCAAACAACCATGCCAGGATTATCGCCAGCGGCAGACCGGCCAGCACCAATGCAACCAATAGCGTAAGTGTCCAATCGGGAAGATGCAGTGGCTCAAAAGTCGTATCGGCTATCTGGATTATCAGCCATGCCACTATGGCGTAGGCAACCGTTGCCCGAAAGACTTTTCGTCTGCGTATCTCCGACCATAATCCGCGCAACATCAGAAGCGTAGTCTACCTGAACGGCGATGCGATTCAGGGGTCCTATGCTACAGTGCCCGCTGATCTCCGAGTAAGAACTCCACATGACCGTCACACCACGCCGGGTCGCCGTTGCGGCTGCAATCGCCGGCAGCCTCTCGGGCTGTATCGACACACCGCCGGCGGCCGAACCAGTCGATGTTCGCTCTTTCCGCTCTCGTATTGCCGCCGACCCGAGTGACGTAATGCCATTACTGGCCGGTATGCCAGCACCGGAGTTTCGCGTGCATCAGGCCGATGGCTCTGTCTATACATTCGCAGCCGGCGCGCGCAAGAAGCCGGTCATCGTGACATTTTATCGTGGTGGCTGGTGTCCCTATTGCAATCGCTTCCTGTGGGATTTGCGTGAGGCCGAACAGATATTGCTCGACCTCGGCTATGAGTTGATATTTATCTCGGCTGATCGAACAGAGAAGCTGGCACCATTCCTCGAGGAAAAAGCACTTTCTTACGCACTGTTATCGGATAACGACCTTGTTGCCGCACGGGCTTTCGGTATCGCGTTTCGAGTCACGGATGATTATTTCAGGCGTTTGCTCGAGCACGATATCGATATCGAGGATGCCTCGGGGCGTACTCATCACGCATTGCCGGTGCCGGCCACTTTTATCATTGGCACAGACGGTATCATCGATTTCCAATACCTGAATCCAGACTACAAGATTCGCGTGCATCCTGATGTACTGGTTGCAGCCGCGCGAACCAGTCTGGAAGAAACGGACCAGTAAGCTCACTCAAGATGCCACCACTCAGCAGAATTGTGGGAGTACTACTCGCTCTCAACATCGGAATCTACGTTGGGATTTTCGTACTTGCGCGAATGATCGACCTCAATGGCGTTACTGAGTATTTCGCCCTCTGGCCGGTGGCGGTCGAAGGCTCACGTATGGCGCGCCCCGGCTACGCCGGCCCAGGCTTCTGGCTCTGGCAGCTCGTCACTTATGGTTTTTTGCACGGCAGTAATCTGCATCTGCTGGTCAACATGTTCGCATTATGGATGTTTGGAAGCCAGATTGAACGTCTCTGGGGATCGACGCATTTTCTGTTTTATTACTTTTTCTGCCTGGTTGGGGCTGGTGTCGCACAGGTCTTGGTAACGACAATGGAGACCGCCGGCGGTGGCGCCGTGTACCCTACTATTGGCGCGTCCGGTGCAGTATTTGGATTATTGCTTGCCTTTGGGATGATGTTTCCCAACGTGAAGCTCGTACTGTTGTTCTTCCCGGTACCGATCAAGGCCAAATATTTTGTGGTCCTCTACGGGCTGCTGGAATTAACCCTTGGTGTAACCGGTACCCAGTCCGGCGTTGCGCATTTTGCTCATCTTGGCGGGATGTTTTTCGGGTTACTGTTGATACAGTTCTGGCGCGGCAAGTTGCCGTGGAAGCCAAAGTACATTTTATACCGTTGACTCTAAGAAGGGCGACGGGCTCCCAGGTCCACCACGTTGGCAATTCCGCCTGTCATAGACCCGTCGGTCTCTATTCCATGACTGGCCAGGTCCGTGCGCAGGTCAGCCAGACGTGACATTTGTGCAGACCGCGCCAATTCCAGACTCTCAATCTGACGGCAACGCGCGTCGTCCAGCTCCAGCAACCTGGCAAGTTTCCCACCGGTCTCCGCAAGTTCCGTTTCCAAAGACACTATGCGATCCCACTGGCCCTTCATTTCGTCCAGGCATCGCGTCCGCTCGGCTTCCGGTGACTCGCCATTCTGCTCCCTGTCGAGCAACGCGGAAACACCGTCAATCAGATCATCGCTTGCGGCTTCCCCGGAAGAC